>JBIIHY010000055.1:0-11681 GCA_044235305.1 Bdellovibrionota bacterium | reverse complement strand
CGCCGCGAGGTCTTAGCAGCTCTTCCAAATGAAGCTCATCGTGCTCTCAGAGAGCTTGAAGATATGTTTCGGGTAACGATAATCACCCAGAATATCGACGATCTTCATGAGCGTGCAGGTAGCTCAAGCGTCATTCATCTGCATGGCGAAATACTTAAATCGCGAAGTAGCAAGAACGAAAAGATTATATACCGCTGCACAGCAGACATTGGTTTAGGTGATACCTGTGAACTGGGCTCTCAGCTACGACCGCATGTTGTGTGGTTTGGAGAAGCAGTGCCTAAGATGGACGAAGCACGTCGCGTTGCCAAGACCGCTGACTTTTTTATCGTTATTGGTACTTCCCTTGAAGTATACCCCGCAGCGTCTCTAATTGAAGATGTACCCCTGGATACCCCTAAATTTTTTATTGATCCCGAGCCCTCTGGTCTAGCAGATGAGAGCTTTCATGTAGTGCAGGCAAAAGCTAGCGAAGGAGTTCCGATAGTTGTTGGTCAGCTCCGTGCGTTGATGGCGTGAAACTTCTTCACCAACCCGCTAGTCGCCAATTACCACATTCGTCATGGCAATGTCAGGCGCGTTCTGTCGTTGCAGCGTTTCCGTGGCATGCTGTACCGAAATACCTCGTAGAGATACTGGACCGATAGGTGATTCCGGAGATCCTACGATAGTGAATGCAAGCTCAGCGTTCTTGCACCTGACGTCGTCCAACGCGATATCGCCTAACGCCGGCGGAAAATTCCCCCCACTATAGCTGTGATAGGCAGTGGTCACACGCAGGATATGCGAACAGCTATCGATAGTGACGTTCCACAAGCGAATATTCTCAACTATGCCGCCGCGATCGAGGTTAGACTTTACTGTGAGCGCTGAGTGCACCCGATTCATCGCACAGCGGATGATATAGACATTTCGCACACCGCCTGACATCTCGCTTCCAATAGCTACTCCAGAGCTGTCACTGAAAATCATCTCACAATCGCGAATCACGATATCTTCGCTTGGACGTCCAACGTTTCGTCCATCAGCATCGCGTCCTGACTTGACGGTGATGCAGTCGTCTTTGGTTTCGAAGCGGCAGTGCTCAAGCAGGACCCTACTTGAGGAATCGATATCGATGCCGTCATTGTTGCTTGCAAAGCTGTTAATAGACACGTGTCGCACAGTGATGTCGCTTGAGTACAGGAGGTGTAACCCCCAGAACGGCACATCCTCTATGTGGACTCCCTCTACCTTCACTGAAGTGCAACCGTAAAACTGGATAAAAGATGGGCGTAAGGAGTGCCCTTCACCAAAAACGCGGTCTTTAATCGGCGTTAAATTCCGACCCATCTCGCGGAGGCGCGTTATATCTTCACCCTCGGCTCTATCCTGCCAGGAGGATGAGCGAGAGGAGCCGTTTCCATCAAGAGTGCCAGCGCCCGTTATAGCGATATTTGATGCTTGGTAAGCGTATACGTACGGTGAGTATCCGATCATGTCTGTTCCCTCCCATCGAGTCAGTACGGGCGGGAGGTGATATGATTTGTCGTCAACAAATCGGAGTGTGGCGCCCTCTTGAATATGCAGGTCAATGTGTGATGTAAGCCGCAGCGGTCCAGCGATATCCCATTCACCTTTGGGAACAACAACACGTCCGCCACCACCCTCGCTTACGTTGTAGATTGCCTGTTGCAGGACTGCGTTGTTTCGTTTTGCGGAATCTCCTGTCTGAAGAGGCGCAGTGTAAGAAACATCGGGGATGACTGGATGTTTAATCTTTTGAACGATTCGAGCTGCCCGAAGTAGCCACTCAGCAACAGGTTCTACGGCCGCTGTAGCGCTTCGAGCGGGAATGAACGCAGATACAGCTGCGCAGCCAGCGGCTCCGACGGCCGTACGCAACAGAGTGCGTCGGGAGAAGGTATTTGTTCTTAATCGAATATGCATCTACCTGGGCCGCAAAGTCGAACGTTCGCGTCCGGCTCAAAAAGTTCCCTAACTCGATCTGCTACGTTGCTCATGTGTCAGAAAGTATAGTTGAGTAGGTGTTTTTGTGAAACTGCCGAACGTTAGGCTTACCCGGACCGCGGACCTTCCAGGTCCGCTTGTATTTTCGGGTGCCACTTATATATTTTTTAGCGAAGCTGCCATGGACCGCGGACCTTCCAGGTCCGCTTGTATTTTCGGATGCCACTTATATATTTTTTAGCGAAGCTGCTTTGGACCGCGGACCTTCCAGGTCCGCTTGTAGTTTCGGAGGTCACGTATGCATGTTCAGCGAAGCTGCCATGGACCGCGGACCTTCCAGGTCCGCCAGTAGTTTCGGAGGTGACGTACGCATTTTTAGCGAAGCTAAACCTTCGCGGTCCGGTGATCCGCTGATAGAGGTGAGCATAAAGGACTACGGCGGGGCAAGCACTTACCGTTTTATCTTAAGTCTACCACAAAAAATGCCGTTACCCCCGAAGGTAAGCTTACGCTTTGTGGGGATTGATACATGAAAGGCATAACGTGGCGTGGGATGGTAGCTAAATTGCTCTCTCTCTCTCTTCTATCTAGCCGCCGAGCCTGCTCAAGCACAGTCCAGCCGCAGTTCATCAACTAATAGCGCTGCCGGGATTCGCGTGACACCCACCGCTGTGCCGTCGACCAGGGCAAAGACCTGGAATGAGCTGACCTACAACACCTGTGTTGCTCCGATATTTGAATCCATGAGTAGAGGTGTTCCCTATACGGGCGTGTGTGAAAGGGAGTGGGTGAACGGGAAATATGTATGTCGACACCACGCGCGCGACAACTGTAAGGAAATTGCAGCTATGGGTATCAGTGAGACTGGGTGTTCGATTTTACAAATTAAACAAAACAGAAAGGATGTTGAAAGAATAGCTGATTGCGCCGCTAAAGAATGCAAAAGTAATTGGTTTAGCGCGATGGTAGCGGATGGATATTCTCCATCAGCAAACTTACCGTTCAGAACTTTAGCGGCGGTATCTTGCTCGCGGGAACTAATAGATTGTGTGAGTGATTATACGGCGGGCCACGCGATAAACATTATACGGTTTGGTGGTCAGAAATACTTAGCCAGCTACGGAAAGGCGTCCTTCTCGGTAGTTGAACCGCAAATCCGGGACGGAGCACTAGCCGTCTTATGTTCTTGGACGCAGACAAGTTCCGAGACACAGAAAACACTGGAGCCCGAGATTCCTGAAGATTGTAAGAAAGCTATTCAAGAGAGATACTTTCCGAAACAAGTTGCATGTGGTCTCAAGTATAATTTAAAAGTCTGGGACCTTGATGATTGGAACGCTGAGGTAGCTAGGCAGGATAAGACGGATGGCTTTGAAACCTCCAAACCATAACACTACTCCCACGAATTAACCCTACTAAGGCAAGCACGGGTTTTGGGGCATGAGAATGGCGTGAGAATGAACTCCTACGAGCGACGTTTCGGCACGAACAGCCTATCGATCCCTCTAAGCACCCCTCGCAATCGCCGCTGACAGGTTGAGAAGCTCATGTTGCCACCCGTGAGCTCGACACTACCCCACGCACGCTCAAGAACTGTGAGATCAAGGCTCGCAAAAAATTCAGCAAAGGAGGTCGGTATATCCGTAGCTCTATTGGAGAAGGTCTTCTTGATGGCACCCTTCAATACTTTTCTTCCCTTTACTTCCTCAAACAAGATAACCAGGTCAAAGAGATCCTTCGCTCTCGAATTACCAGAGCCTCTACTTACAAGGGTTTCAAGCTTCTCGGCAAAGATACTCTCAAGGGGATAGATTCGCCATGAGAGAGGAGCCTCGCCCTCGACAATCGAGTTCACCTTTGCAACCTTGGGCTTACCGAGAATTACATCTCCGAATCCGACATCGACATGAATGCGAGAGAGTTTGTTGAGCTTGCGCGCCTCTTTTGGCAGAGGACCGATCTGAAAAGGAATCTTGATGCGATAACCGCCGTATTGCCCTTGATCGATAAGATCCTCTACCGCCACATCTCAAAAATACAACCCATCGTTCAGATCAATCGCGAGCGCCTCGGTCAGGTAACTCAGAAGTCTCTGTTTCGGAATGTCTTGCGCCAGAGCATCGAGATCGCGCGTAAAGCGCTGGCTACCCAAACTCTTGAGCAGTACAAAGCCACCCTTAAAAACGAGCCTCTCTCTGAGCTGCCTATGAGCCTCTATTCGCGCCAAAACTCTTTCAAGAGCGAGGACCACCCGCAATTCATTTATAGAGAGAGCCGATTCCTTAACGAGGCGAGCGAGTGCGCGCAATATAAGCCTACTCTTATCATCTTGGCTCATGAGAGAGCCTCCACATATGGAATAACTCTGTGGTGTACCCCCATCGCTGATGCAAGGCGCAGAACATTTGTAGCTGTAGTCTTCTTCGTGGCTATCGCCCTCTTGAGCGCATCGATTCCCATGCGAGGGGAGATTAATGCTTTCAGGGTAAGCGCATCAACGATAGTCCGTTCAATTGTTGTAATAGAATAGCCGCCGTGAGAGACAACTCCCACCCTCCACATCGGGTCCCGCGCCCTGTAGAGTTTTATCGAGCTGCTCTTGACCCGCTTCTCTTTTGGCACCATCAGCCATACCTGCTTCGGAATCGCGTCCGTTAGCTCATAGTGACTTAGTGCCGACAGTAAACACACAACAGCAGGCACGCCAACTCGCTTGGTAGCACGCGCAAAAAGGGTATCGTCTGAAAGCTCTTGGTCGGCTGCGGCGTAGAGCCCACGCTCAACCCTCTCTATCTCTCCACTGCTTAGAAGTAGTCTAAGACGATACTGTGTCAATCCCGCTGCGAGCGCCTCTTTGAAGGTGAAAGGGGCTCTTTTAAGCCGAGGTGGGAGGTTTAAAGCCATTTATATAAAATGACACATTGTGTGTTTTGTGTCACTCTATATAAATCGCAAGAATTTGGAGCCTACAATTTGTGTGGTCACGATGGGTCACACATAAACTGTGGGCGATAAGGAAACGGGCCACGGATGGCCTGTTTCTGCACATTTTTCACGGCGAGCGCTCTGAAGTAAGCCCATCAACTGCCGTACCTCATCGACCCGTGCCTTGGATTCCCGATGCTTTATTTGGACTTTAATTCGACAGGCGCGCCCCCACTCACTCAAGAACTAAAGCCCCAGACTGCAGAAGCCACAAAAGAAGTGCTTGGCTTCCCTTATCTTTTATAAATGGCAGCACCAAAGACGACTCGATAGTAACTGAGTTGCTGATCATCTCAGCTACCGTGGCCGCTTTTCCAGATAATTCCCGGGATTCACCATTGTGATAAAAAGTAATCTTGTTACCTCCCTTACGAATGAAAGCAAATCGTGCTCCCTCGGTACGAATGAGTGCGCTTGAGCGTTTGACGCGCGCTGCCAACGACGAAGCAGAGATACGAGACGCCTGTGCGCTAAGATCAACATCAGGGTAGGTCTCTGAGGCGAAAGCCCCCAGCCAATCACCTATGAAATCATCAGACAGAAGCTTCTCACGCACGATCTCTTTTACCTTAGCGATTGAGCCAGCTGAAATCTCCCCTGGTTGCTGTGGTGTAAGGTCGGGATCCGAGTAACGAACCGGTGTAGTGCTTTCACCAAGTGCCTTGGTAACGAGGCTATTAAGGATGTCGTCGTGTGTTGGCGCTCTATATCCTACAGAGATCGTCATGCACTCATCTCCTCGCGCGATGCCGTGGTGCGGGATGCGAGGTGGTAGGTAAAGGATATCTCCCGGCTCAAGCAGCCAGCGGTGAGTTGGCTTAAAGCGCTTAAGGAGCCGAATCGGCAGGCCGGGCACGAATTCATCGGTTAGACGTGGCTTGTCTTCTATCAGCCACTCACGTGTACCGTGGGCTTGAACGAGAAACACATCGTAGTTATCAACGTGGGCGCCAACGTTCCCCTGGTCAACGGCAACACTAATCATAATGTCATCCATGCGCCAAAACGGGATAAATGAGAAGTGGTCAGCAAACGCCTGCACAGCGGGAACAAATCTATCGACTCCATTTACTAAGACCGTCCAGTGAGTTGGTGGCAACTTCTTAAAGAGTGAAGCTTTAAATGGTCCGCGCTTAGTTTCCCACGGGGTGGCTCCACCTTTTTCGCGAATAAGACGAGACTCAACTCGCTCGTCTAAGCTCATTCCAAGCACTTCATCAGGGGTTATGATCTCTGGAAAGGGAACAAGAGCTCCCTTAAGGAGAACTGGTCTTTTCTGCCAGTACTTAGCTAAAAACGTCTTTTGTGTCA
Organism: Bdellovibrionota bacterium; assembly: GCA_044235305.1. GTDB lineage: Bacteria > Bdellovibrionota_C > UBA2361 > UBA2361 > OMII01 > OMII01. The sequence goes on along the minus strand of JBIIHY010000055.1, from coordinate 5,435 downwards.
TTGTGCCCAAAACGGGCCATGATCGGGTGGACATACGGGACCTCGCCTGGTATCTCGGAAGAAGCGTATACTACAACCCTTCACAGAGATTTGAAAAGCAGCACAATGGGCTCTGCAAACGAAAGATCATCAACGCGCCGATTTGGAGACCTTGTCCCCGCAGCAGAGCAGGGTGGAGGACTTGTGGTTGTCCTTGTAGAGGCACAAGACCCACGCAATATCGGTGCGGTAGCGCGCGCTATGAGTAATCTAGGAGTAGGCGATCTTCGGCTTGTTTCCCCTGGGGGATTCAATAGAGATATCGCTCGGGGTGTGGCGTGTTGGGGAGCCTCGATAGTTGAGTCAGCAAAAACATTCTCTGAGCTGCGAGACGCAGTAGCTGATGCGCAAGAGGTTGTGGGCTTTGCTTCCGACAGCGCACACCACCGTGTACCACAGATGCTACTCGGTGAGTGGGTTAAAGAGTCGATGGAGCAGCCGCCACATACGAGTGCTCTGGTATTTGGTTCTGAAGAGAATGGGCTTCGGCGCGAACACTACCCGCTGTGTCAGTATCTCGTTCGTATCCCATCTTCAACAGACAACCCATCGTACAATCTGGCGCAAGCAGTTCTTTTAACTCTCTACGAAGTGCGCCGCAGCGAGCGCAGGTACGTTGGCGGAGAGAGCCCAGAGTTCCCCACCAGCGCGCACCTTGATAACTTGACGGATATGATGCTTCGCGTTGCAACGGATGTGGGGTTTCTCAACGAGAACTCGCCACATCAGATATCAGACCTGCTCGTTAATGTTACACGTAGAGGGCGACTTACTACCCGTGAGCTAAAGATCCTTACTGGACTCTTTGGGCAGATTCACCGCAAGACGAAGTTGTAAGACAGGTAAAAGACAGGTAGTTTAAAAAACAACCCTGCCAATCACCCGCAAGAAGTCAAACGAGTCTAACTTCTCTTTAGCGCTCTGAATAAAAGCCTTTGTCTCCTCAAGTGAAGGACCTGGAGAGGTCGCAGGGCGCTTTTTGCTTGTAAGTCGGTGGTGACCGTTACCAATTTCTATCAGAGCTGCCACAACTTTTTTAGTATCGGTATCAAGCTGCCTAGCGATTTCGCTTTGCTCGAAAGCTGTTGGCTTACTGAATGTCTGTTGTCTCCCAACTGTCGGCTTGCTTGAGCCGTTGGGCCCGACGGTAAGCCCTATATTTTCATGTAGGTCTTTCAAAGCGGCTGCCACCCTCTTCCGAACAGGCATCTCTGGTTCTGCTAAGCCAAGTCGTACGATCTGAAGTGCGTTGTGAAGCAAAAACGCTCGGGTGATAAAGAAACTCTTGCTGAGTGCCTCCTGAGCATTTGCTCGGTTGCCATGATTGAGGGCGCGGTCTAGCTCTTTGTCGGCCTTCTCGAGCGCTTCTTTGATTTCAATAAAGGGCTTGGTCTTTACGCGCGCTAGCGCGTCAGTCCCTAGGGAGAGTTTTGTGCGGATTAAATTTCTCTCGCGGGGAACCGTCCACCGAGGAAGTCTGCTTGCATCAAAAAGACGCTGTGGCTTACACAGGATGTGGGCATTTGATATGATGCTTGAGTGGATTCCGCGAAATATGGCTGTATGCTCCTGAAGAATTTGCTGAAGTAGGCGCGCATCTTCAGTGTTTCTTCCGTCCTTGCCGGTGACTTCTTTTAGGCGTTCCTGAGTGCGCGCTGAGTTTGCTTTTGCTTGAAGATCGATGCAGATGGGATTGAATGATGCGCGAGTCTCTGCTTGCAGAGCGCGCTGCATATTTAACAAACGGCCACGGATATCCTGTTTCCAAGGATCTTTGGAGCCCTTGAAAAAAGCGATTGAGTCTTTAAGAAGGAGCTCATACACCGCCAGAACACCCTTATTTTGAGCCTCAAGCTCTTCGCGCAACCCTGCTTTCTCGTCCTCCGAGGCAACGGTTGCCAGTCGGGTATTAAAATTGTCCGCCGTTACCCAGCGCGTGTGGATCGTGTCACGATAGTTCGCCCAGCGTTCATTTAAAGCTATTAACGCAGGATACTCGCCATCGTAATTTGACTTTTGGTGGTGTGGCTTGCGAGCGGCATCGTAGGCCGAGGTGAAAGTCTGAATCTGGAGCGGCTTAAAGAAGGCATGCGCTTCCCTCTTTGCATCAACCGGCTCTCTGGCAGTGCGCTTCTCATGTGCCCCGGGCTTCTCATGGAAGAATAGAATCGTTCCGTAGACGCTAGGATCTGGATTGAAACCGACTTCCTTGAAAACACTCCCCCACTTTTGGAGAGTGCTTTGCGAAGGGGGCTCTATCACGCGTAAGCACCGGTTAGGCATCTCTCTTGATCTCTCGCCAAGCCGACGCGAACACTCAATGTAAAACTTGAAGCCAACAAGAGCCTTCGGATCGCTCAGCGCAAGGACTTCATCTTCACGCGAGCGTTTCTCGCCTTTCAGAAGGTTAAGCTTTACTGCCACCTCAACCGGAATAAGCCTCGGATCAATTGTGCACCCTTCAAGCGAGTACAGCCCAGGTGCGTCGGTCACTCTTGGAAGTTGGGGCGTTCCTTTAAGAATGGCTTTTCGAATATCGGTTGGAACAACGACATCTTCTTTTTGACACACGGCCCGTTGCAGCAAGCCTAGGTCCGTAGAGCGTATCTGCTTGAAAAGGTCGCGCTGTAGGTCGCCGAGAGCCACTTTAGGGTCCTTCGGTAGCGAGCGCAGCTCCGAAAGAGCAGTGTAGCAGTCACGCCACGCACCTCTTACAGTAACCCGGGTAAAAAGCTCTTTTTGAGCTTCTTTGGATGCTTCATAAATGTCTGCCAGCCGATCGCGTAAAGCCTTACGCGGCTGAAAAGCACCTTTGGCTGTACCGTCAGGCTTGTTGGAAGTGGCACTACCAAGCTCTGATTCGTTTGATAAAAGCATACGGGGAGAATCGCTGGGCCAGGATTATTAGTCAACTGCATCGATACAGAGCGCATAGCAGCTTCCTAAATCTAACTGTTCGGTACACCCCATAGTCTCGCCATACCTCTTGGCTAAGAGGAGAAATTCCTTTTTCTGATATAAAAAAACTCTAGGGAAGCGCGCTTCCCTAGAGTCACTCGTCAAATCTACTGATGATTACAGAGTTCGACCATCGCAAAGGTCACGAACCCTTACGTTGTAGCATTTCCCTGCATTCGGAATCCGGACGCACATATTATCTGCAACTTTCACAAAAGCGCCTTGTTGCGTTGCACGACGGATGGCGGTCGTGGAGCACGGAAATTTGTAGCGCGCCAAACACTCTCCGCGATTAACCGAACATCCCTGGCGAGCTGTGCTTGTGCATATCCGCTTACCGGTACTGTCATAGATCGTGGCCCGCGAGAGCCGGAATGGATTACGCCCCTGAGTCGCGATGATCGTCGGCTGTTTGAGGAATCCGGTCAATTGGGTCCCAACGCCACCCGTGCGCTGAACCTGATTGTTTTTGTACTGAATTAACGCTCCGATAGCTGATCGCTCACTAAAGTTGCGCACCGTGGGGCATACCGCTGAGAGTTGCGCCTCAGCCAACTGTACGCTTATTCCTACAACTGCAAACAAACATAGAATAAGTTTTTTCATAATATCCTCGAAATAGTTAGACCACTTGATGGCTGTACACGACCGGTTCTTATATAACTTAAACTATGAGCTGCTGGGAACATTAGCGCAATCCTTCAAGTCGAGGAAATCTATGGTTAATTCATCAAAGTTGACTCTATCGCTTGTGACCTCCTTCATTCTCTTCCTCGGGTGCGGGACCTCGGATTCGGCAGATCAAGTGCTTACGTCCTCTACCGTGTGTGGCGCGGAGCGGTTTCTTGCCCAATCAACCAAGATAGTCGGTGGCACAACTTGTGGGTCCCCCAACGGAACCGTAGTCAAAATCGTTCTGCTGGATGAGGAGGATAATCAAACGATCTGTTCCGGTGTTCGAATGAATGCCACTACCGTCGTCACGGCAGCGCACTGCCTCGATGAGTTTGTATTTTCAGTAGTAATTGAGCTCCCCTCAGGGGAGCGGATAACACCCACTACAATAGCACTTCACCCCGAAGCAGCAAACCTTGGTTCGCTATTCATCAACGATGTCGCGGTTCTTAAGATCTCGCCACCTAAGGGAGATACGCCGCCACCAATGGTGCCGATAGCAGACCGCGTAGCCACGGGCGACATGCTGACGATACTCGGTTACGGAGTCACTAACGGGACAAGCCAGGTAGGCGCTGGCGTGTTGCGGATTGGTGAAAGGCAGGTCGACGAAGTTACGACAGATTCAATTTTTAGCGACTATGTACCGCCCACACGATCTAATACCTGTTTCGGCGACTCCGGGGGACCAGCTTTCACCGAAGATGAAAATGGAGGACTTGCTCTGGTCGGTATAACCTCAACAGGCACCAACGTGACGTGTGCGCTGGGCGACCGAAGCGCTTTTACCAACCTCACAAATGAAAAACTTCGTGCCTTTATTGAAGGGCGGATGTAATCCCTATAGTTCCACGTTTCTCAGATGAACAGAAGCGCGCTTATTGCCCGCTCGCAGGGTCAGGGCTTCCATTAAAAGGCACAGTGAAACGCTCAACGCCCTGTTCAACTCCCCACTTGCGCATATAGCGCTCATCGTTGCGGGTTATACAGTGACGAAGCTCGTGCAGGAGGTTTGAGCATTGAGGGATATCTTTAGAGTCGCACGCAAGAATTCCCTTGATAGTTCCACGCTCTGATGTGGCAACAACTGCTGCATGGCACACAGTTCCTGAGTGTCCAACCAAACGTAGTCTTTGAAGCATGTCGTAATCTTCGCGGTACGCTGGAACAAATTTCTCATCAAAATCGCCGACTGTTTCAAAGAGTCGCTTATCTACCATGAAGCACGACCAATTGATTCCCGGTCGGCAGGTCGCTGTGATGCGAGCTTGCGAGAGTGTTTCAAGCTCGTGCCACATTAAAGTTGACCACACTAATTCATGAGGATTCTGTTGAGCACATTCAAAAAGATTGTCGATACACCAGGGGTGAAAGATGATATCGAGGTTTGCAACTATGACGTGAGAGGCACCGCGATCGAGAGCGCGCTTTATGCCGATGTTCCAAGCCCGAGCAAGAATGTTGGTATCGTTATGCTCAAAGTAGTCGAAGTTTTCTTTTAGCCAACTCTCATCCCCATCGTTGCGTGTGCGGTTAACGATCGCTATGCGGTCGATAGAGTGCGAAGAGCAAACAGAGCTAAGAGTCGCGTCAGCTAGGGTGCGGTGATAATCGGAGACAAAGTATGGTACAGTGACGAGACCAATCCGAGTCATTTATGCCCCCATCACAGTTGCTTGAGAGCCGTTGAAGGCCGCTCGGAATCGCTCGAGTATGGGAGGGGAAACAGGGGCGAAGTGAGAAAACGCCAGAAACCGCCGCGC
>JBIIHY010000212.1:0-5775 GCA_044235305.1 Bdellovibrionota bacterium | reverse complement strand
TTCCCAGGGTATGTGCTTTACAGCCTCCTCCAGTATTGATGCTACCTGCACATGAGCAGAGGCTTGTTCGCCTAACTCGATAATAGAGAGTAAGGGATACTTCCAACTTGGTCTGTTCGTATAGGCATCGATGAATGCCTTCCAGGCGTTGCTGAGATCGTTTGATTCCTGATAGCAAATGCCGAGCGCATAGAGGGCATCAGCGGACGTCGGGTACTGGCGGACAACACCCTCGAGGCCTTGAAGAGCTTGACTGCAATTGCCAAGCTTACACATGGCTATGTAATACGTTGATAGAGCCTTGGTATTTATGGGGTAGGGTGCTTGTATCGCTAATTGGGCGTAAGCTAGGGCGTCTTCACACCGGCCTTCGGCCAGTGCGGTCAAACCGAGTAGCGCGTGTGCCCATTGGACCTGCTCATGGGCAGAGTTTGCACTGTTTATGATCGCCTGACATCGCTCCTTTACGGGTGCGATACCTTCTCTGTCCAAGCACCACAGGAGGTGGTCAAATTCAGGGTCGATGTACCCGCCATCGTCGGCAGCGGTTACTTGATATCCCATAACAAAGATTGTCCCGGCGGCTTAAGATTAAAGTTTTTTCTGTGAATACTGCTAATAGCAACAGTTTGGTACCCCCCTCTTAAGATGGTGCGGAGCGAGAACTGGTTTCAGGCTATGGCTGTAACGTAAAGCCCTCAAAGTAATAACTTTCATGTGTGGTATCAATATGTTGAACCGCCATCGCGGGTAGACGCCTTGGCGCTCGTAGATAACAGGCTACGCCCCATCGAATGCTTGCATCTTAAGGCTCATGCAGAATCACACCCCAGCCGCACCTCAAGGACTCTACCGCCAACCGCATGTGATGGAGACAGGCTTCGTCCCCGCGCTCCAATCGGTTTGTGCTTGGCTTCGTCCACTTATTACAGAATGACTCACCCCTGAGGTTTTTGGTCAACTCGATTCCCGTTTGGTAGAGTTCTCAAAGCGCTGGCGCGGGGTGTCAGCTATGAGCGATCACACTCTAGACTACCTGCAGCACGTGTGGATCTCTTCGCGAGACCACCGCGCTAAAGATATTGCTAGTGCTGACGTAACGGCACTGCTTGAGCGGTACTACTGGCCACTTGAAAATATTAGTAGTCAGATTGCCTCAAACTTTGAAGCATTCGATCTTTCGAGCGGGGCTATGACAACTCGAAATGTGCTCATTAATGAGATTGTTCGACGGACTAGTGCCGCGCGCTATCTAGAAATTGGCTGTTGCAACAACGCGTGTTTCGACCAGATAGAATGTCCACAAAAAGTCGGGGTAGACCCAGCTTCGGGCGGAACCTTACGGATGACAAGTGATGAATTTTTCAAAGTAAATGTTCAGACATTTGACGTTATCTTTATTGATGGTCTGCATGAAGCGTGGCAAGTCGATAAAGATATACACAATGCGCTTGAGTGCTCTTCTCCGAACGCGATAATTGTCTTGCACGATTGTAATCCGCTCTATGAGGTGCGAGCCCATGTGCCGCGCATCGCTGAAACATGGAACGGAGATGTTTGGAAGAGTCTCGTACGTGCTCGGTGCCGATCGGATATCGATTGTGCTACCGGAGCTTTCGACCATGGGTGCGCCATCATCCGAAAAAGGGCCAATACGAAACCCCTAACTGGTGTTCAAGAAGACCAATTGACGTGGTCGAATCTTGAGAAGAATCGCACAGAGTGGCTGCGACTTATGACCTATGACGAACTGGTGCAGTGGTGTTTTGAGTGATGTTGCGCTTCTGCGGCCACCTGCGTAGCAACAAAGTAGAGGCTACATCACCAGGTTGCGCGAAGCAGCTTATACTCTGATATCAGGCGTGCCCGAAGTGGCACGGCCGCTTCAGCTAACCGGCGTTGCTCGTAAATATACTCTTCGCGACCGTGAGCATGTTCTATCTCAATAGCGGTGAAGCCGTATGTGCTAAGGTCGTAGGGACTAGCACGCATATCAACTTGGCGCGCATCCGCTGCTAACATAAAGCAATCAGCAATAAGTTCACTTGAGCACCAGGGAGCGATCTTGTGAGCAAACTTATACAGGTCCATGGTGACATGAATGCATCCACGCTGATCAAACTCAGAAGTGCCTTCGCGTGTCAGCAGTGACCGATTACGGGGCGCAGCAGGTGGTGTAAAGAATCGAAAGGCATCGTAGTGAGTACAGCGAAGATCTGCATTTTCAACGACCCGGTTGATTTCTGAGCCCGAAAGACGTAGGGGCACACGTGAATGTCTGGGAGTCTCACACTGATACACCATCGCCCACTCGTGTAGCCCGAAACAACAAAAGGATGGGGTCCGCTCGGCGATACCCTGCAGATACCTAATTGCCCAGTCAATGTAATCGCGCCGATGCTTGGGAAAGGAATGTGCTGGAATAACGCACCCATCGTCTATCTCGATGAAGTCGTCTGGCCAGTCGAGTTCTTTGGAGGTGCAGTCCTGCAGGATAACGCCACAGCCTGGGCTCCAACGCATTAAGTGGCTCGGTCTGTAGGAATAATAATCGAACAGGAAATCATATACCGGATTCCACGCCGCCGTGGCACCTCGCTGCTGACGCTCGGTTGCCCATGACCCTACCCGTGCAATGTGGTCGGCGCGCTTTGCTTGCCACTCTTCGCGTGACAGAGCTGAAGGGTAGCTCGCGCTACACTGGCTCTGTAGAGTCGGACTATCCATGAGCAGCAGCGCGATATGGATAGTTATCTTCCTCAGTCATGAGCGGTCTCTTGACGATTGCAAAATTGCTATCACGCTGCGCTGGTGTAAAGCCTGCTTGCTTAATGTGAAGTTGCAGCTCTTCAGGGCTCATGCTCCACTTCTGAGCAGTGGGCGCACCAGCTTTTGAAACAACATTCTCTTCCATCATCGTGCTACCGATGTCGTCGCACCCGGACTGTAACCCGATTTCCGCAACAAACGGCCCGCACGTAGGCCAGCTCGATTGATGGTGTTGAATGTTGTCAAGCACGATCCGACTCCAGGCCACGTTCTTGAGGTACTCAACTGCTCCTGCACCGTATTTGGCCACATGACGGCTGCGGCCTAACGAAGTGTTTTGATTAAATTGATGAGTCCAGGAGATAAAGAGATTAAATCCGGGCAGCCCCTTTGCTAGCGTTCGGTCTTGCAGATTACGCAGCAGCTCAAGGTGATTGATGCGATGCTCGATCGTTTCCCCAAAGCCGATTACCATTGTGGCAGTAGTAACTAACCCTAAGGCCTGGGCTTCTTCCATCACTTCCAGCCACCGCACCCCAGAGATCTTCTTGGGGCTGATCCGTCGACGAACTTCATCATCAAGTATCTCGCCACCGCCACCGGGAAGTCCATTCAGCCCAACTGCTTTTAGGTCAGCGAGAACTTCACTGCTTGTTTTCCCCGATACTAAGGTCATCTGGTGAATTTCAGATGGTGAAAAAGCATTTAGGTCTATCTTGTAGGTCGTATACAGCCACTCAATCATCTCTACGTAGAAGGAGTAGGGCAGCTCATCATTGTGTCCGCCTTGCAACAAGATGCGCGTTGCCCCAAGGGCGAGCGCTTCTTCCACCTTCTTCGCAAGTACCTCACGCGAGAGAACGTAGGCCTCTGGGTCGCGTGGATTGTGACGATAGAAGGCACAGAAAGAGCAGTCAGAGTTGCAGACGTTTGTATAGTTTATATTCCGATCGACCAAGTAAGTCGCAGTCATGGTCGGATTGTGACGGAAACGAACACTCTGTGCTAAAGTCGCAAGTTCTGTAAACTCAAAGAGGCTCCACACGTCAACGGCCTCAGCTCGAGTGATCCTCTCGCCGTTAAGGATTTTGTCTGAAAGGTAAAGCTTTCTGTTCATTAGAACGACCATATTTCAGGAAATGGGGCCAATTGTCCAGCCTCGCTACCCCGCATTATAAGCCTCTTGAGAGCTCTTTTTCTTGCATCTGGTAGCTTCATCGTGAGATCCTGTTGGCACAAGACGGTACTGCCTTCTCTTTAACCATCATGATGACTATGGCAAACAACGCCTACCTCGGTATCGATCAAGGCTCAAGCTCAACTAAGGCTGTGATTATTGACGAAACGGGTAGCACGTTAACTTCTATGCAGTTTGCAGTTCCTGCTCGTATCGAGGAGGGGCAGCAGGTTGAGCAGGATGCAGAGGGGCTTCTTGATTCTGTAATAGCAGCCCTTAAAGAAGCCACGATCTGGGCGGCGGCAGGGGGCTACTCCATAGCTGGCGCTGGGATCGCGCTTCAACGATCGGGTGTGGTGGCGTGGAATGGTCGCACTGGTAAGCCACTGTGCCCCATGATCACCTGGGCTGATACACGGACCCAGCGGATAATCGATCAGATAGGTCGTGGCGCTGAGAGGATCTCAGTGATGACGGGTATTCCAACCATTGCCAACTTTGCAGCAGGAAAAATTCACCTCCTACAACGTTCACACCTTGACCCCGTCAATTATGTTGGCACTCTCGATTCGTTTTTTGTTTATAGGTTAACCCATGGCGAGTTGTTTGTAACAGAAGAGACCATGGCCGCGCGCACAATGTTGTATGCTCTCGCTGATAGAGGTTGGAGTGAGCGCCTCTGCCGTGATTTTGCGGTTGATAAAACTAGGCTTGCAAAAATTAGCCCTTCCATCACAAACCACTTTACTCATAACGGCGTACCATTTGTTGCTCTTATCGGCGACCAACAGGCAGCTCTTCTCGGGCGAACTCGCGAGGCCCGTCGGCCGCTTCTTAATCTTGGCACTATAGCTTCGTTGGCAGTGGCAACAGGTAGTGAGGTCGTTCAAAAGACCGGATTGATAACGAGCGTTCTCTTTTCAAGGGCGTTGCCGTTCGGTGGTGGACGCGAGGTGCAGTATCTTGTGGAGGCGACATCTCCTGTGACAGGGAGTGTGTTGTTAGAGCCCCTCCGTCGCGGATGGGCGCTTGATACTGATGCTCTCGACAAGTTGTGTAAGGTTGCAGCCGAGACAAATCCTCCTGGATTGGCTACGGCATATTTTTTAAACCGCAGGCCCGTGCTTCCGCATTTCCCCGAAGGGGTACCCAACGTGACGGTGTGCAAGCCTGGTGCAACTGAGGCTGACCGAGCTCGAGCAGTGGTTGAAAATGTTGGAAATCTCATAGTGCGTATGATTGAGGAGTTCCACGATAAGGGGCTTCTAGGAGATGTGTTTCCAGCAGAGATCGATATCGCCGGAGGGGGCTCCGAGCTTGATTATTTGATGCAATACATCGCTGATGTATCGGGCCACGTTCTGCATCGTATGCGTGAGCGCGATGCGAGCGCGCGAGGCGCTGCCCTGTGTGCGTGGATGCACGCACACAATACAAGTGACATCTCCGCGCTTAATCAGGAACATCCAAGTAAGACCTATCGCTGTGTAAATCCAGAGCGCCGGCGCCGATATATGATGTGGCAGCGGATGGAGTTCGATGTGCTTAACCGCTCGCTTCCCGCTCATGCGGAGATTGAATAGGATGAGTGGAGCGTACTCGAACAGCAACATGCCGACCCAAACGAACTTATCCTGACGCCCGGCCGACTAAAACGTTAGCCGACAAGGCAAAAAATTATTTCAAAATATACCACATAGCGTTTTATAAGTGCGTATACTCTGCACGTTGCAGGGTATCAGACCTATGACCCCAGCAATCGAACACTTGGCTTTATTTCAGGGTTCACACTATGGGTACATCTCCGTTTGCCGCTACGCAGCATTCAA
>JBIIHY010000223.1:0-5617 GCA_044235305.1 Bdellovibrionota bacterium | reverse complement strand
AGGAAACATACCTATGTGGAGCTGCAGACCACGCCTTTCGACCCTTACTCGATCCATCTTGATAGACACATTATCGCCCCGCTACGCCGGTTTGGCGACTTGCAAAGAAACGCGCAATTTCGGCGCAAAATGCCCTAAACAGATTGGCCTTACCTACCCCAAAAAGATGCCTTATCAGAGTCAGTGACGATTACCATCCACCAGTACCGGAGCCACCAGAATCAGAGCCGCTAAACCCGCCGGTGTCTGAACCGCCAGAACTGGAGCCCCAGCTGCTAGAGCTTGAGCTTGAACTCCAGCTGTTACTTGACGAACGCCTCCGTTCTTCCTCCTCCCTCTCCTCTTCTCGTCTCCGTCTCTCGCGTCTCTCCGCCTCTTCCCTTTCGCGCTCTAGCCGGCGTCTCTCATCCAGAACTTCCTGCTCCGCTTGAGCTATGGCGTCAGCAGCAAGGCTTTGGGCACTTTCTGCCAAGGCCAAAGCCTCCGCGTATGAACCCAATCTGAAGAGTTCCCGCGCTCGACGGAGCTCCCTTGCTCCAGGATCACCCGAAATCGATATGCCATACGATCCGCGCCACCCAGCCGCGCTGCTAACCTTTGACTTAACGCTATCCATCTTCTTGAGCGCCTCTGCTCCAGCGGCATCTTCCTTCTCCATAATTGAGACGTTGTCATTGATACGTTTTGTCAGCTTATCGGCCGCAGCTATAAAATCACTCCATTCAGCAAAGCGCGCCTTCTCATATTTCTGCTGCAAATCAGCAAGCTCGCGCTCGATCGGAGGCAAGGCTGCCTGAGCTTTATCCGTCGAGGCACTATCGGGAATCGCATTACCTTCAATCTCCTGGGACTTGCGGAACGCGTTTTGCAGAGCTTTACTCGAGGCCTTCAGAGCTGCCTTAGCTTCATTGTAATCCTCTACGTCTGCGGCCACTGCTTTTTCAGCCTTTTCAACAGATATTTTCAAAGACTCTACCTGTTTGCCAATCGCTATCGGATCTCTTACGCGCTCGCTTTGTAGTCTAGAAACCTCATTAGATTGCCGAGTGAGATCAGCAACGATGAACTTGACCGAAGATTCTCGCAACCTGTAATCGTTACATTTTTCCCGCAGAAATACACAGCGTTCCGTCAGCTTTTCGATTAGTTCCCCGTTTTGCTTTTCAGCAGCGGCGAGCCTCTTGTCTTTATGATAGATCTCCTGATTCCTGTGCGAGCACATGCCGATACATGTCGCGACTCGCTTCCCCTCTTCAACCGAGGCACGAATCGCTCCGTTCTTGTAAGCTTCACGTGAGGCAAGCAGCCTCTCACGAGCCACAGCCAAGGATTCATTGGCCTCCTGGGGATTATTGTCGAGGGTTCCGTCTGCTTCTGGGCCACGCATGTCCGAGCTATCAAAGAGCAGCACGCTCGGCGAATACTTCTGCTTGATCTGATCAAGCACCTGTGTGGCAGAGGCGATATCACTCTCAGTTGATGCAATCTGTTTCTCGAGTGTAGTGGAAACCTCTGCATGTGCATCAAAAGCTTTCTTGGTACCTTGAACTATCGAGTTTACCTTACCTAACGTAGCCTTGATCGTATCATTCAAACTCGATACCGACGTCAGGTCGGCCGCCGAAAGGGCTTTACGAGCAGATTCCGCTCCACGATCGATCTCTTCAAACAAGGAGTCCGGATTGAAGCCCTTCTCTTTAAGAATCTTGTCGGATGGAATCCCTAGAGCAGTTCCCATACGAGCCCGCTCAGCAGCAACCTCATCTTTTGCCTTCGTTATGCTTGCACATACCGCAAACAAATCCTTTTTAGCCTGGAGCACTTCATCGATGCGTCCTTGAAGCGCAGCTATACCTCGACCGAGGGAGAACCCCTCTCTATCAGAGGCCCCCTTCTTAAGCCCTGCAACCATGTTTTCAGCGTGTTGCTTGAATTCAGTCGACAGGGCACCTAATTGCTGATCTATCCACTGCGCTCCGATCGAATCGCGCTCAAGCCCGTCCTTACTGTTGGCTATAGCCACACACGCACCCTTTCGGAACTCCGTTAAAGCTCCAAACGTCTTGGAAACGACCTGAATACCCTTACCAAGCACCTGCGCCTCTTCGTACGCCCCTACGGGATCGCTCACTACCTTTTCCTTAAGAGCGGCGAGACGATCAGTCATGTCCGGCAAAAGAGTGGTCTTTATATAATCGGTGCTAAAAAGACTCGGGTACGGGCCCTTTGCAGCCAGCCCACTCAGAGCACTCTCTGCCGCAACTGCCGCAGCTAATCCCTTCTTTAATGATGAGAGCTCATTCTCAACTTTGGTTCGGGCTGCAACGATCTCATCAAGACTTTCTTTTGCAGTAGTAGAGAGAGAGATAAACTCTTTATCGATATCTTTGAGCGAGCGAGAAAAATCCTGCAACTCGTCAAGTGGTACCGCCAAAACATCCACTCCCTTAGCTGCCTCGCCGAAGGCGCTTTTGACTTTATCTCTGTTCTTGGCACTAAATGCGACCGGCTTATCCTTCATTACAGCCAAGGCGTGACGATAATTGCTCGCGGAAAGGGTGCCTCCTTTAGCTATTGCAGCCTCGGCCTCCTGCACAATTTCCTGTTGAGCGATGATCTGGAATACCCACATCTTTTGAATTGCAGCGCGGGCGTCATTTGCTAATTTATACGTCTTCGAGCCGTGTGGGTATGCGATCGGCCTGCCATCCTTGAGCAAAGCTTGTCCTTTAAGAGCCTCTAATTCGCTAAGCCCTAACTCTTTCGCAGCAAGTGCCCCTTTTAGCTTAGCCAGGGCCTTCTTAGCATTTGCTTCTTCCGCGCGCGCTGCAGAATACACTTTTCTTGTACCGACCAGGGCTAGTGCTGCCCCAGCCAATCCAACTAAACCTACAACTCCTGCAGTAACCCGGGCAGAAGCTTCGGCACTCTTCAGGGCGTCAACTCTTGCATCAAGCGCTTTACTACTTTTAGCTAGTTCCTCCATCACCCGTGGATAGGCGGAGTTTGTGGACTTCCATAGCTGCTGCGATCGAACCAGGAAGTCTTTTGCCGTTCCTAACTCTTTGGAGAACTCCCCCGAAAACTTTGACTTTTCGTGCTGGGCAATCTTGGTGCCGTACGTTTGGATAGTTTGTCCGTCCAATGCGTGTTGCTCCTCAGCCGTACTAAGGGCTTGGCCGAGCGTAGCTCCTTGACTTTGAGCTAAATGAAGATGCTTCGTGTAAGAAGAATCCCCCTTGCTCCATGTAGCACGGGCCACTTCAAGCGATTCCTTTAGGGATTGGGTAGGTTGAGATACGAGAAAATGAAGCGGGTTTTGAAGAGCTTGGGCTACTTGCTGCTCTATCTGAGCGAGAAGCTGAACAGCATTCGGGTAGTCTTTTAATGCAGCAATACGTTGCTGATAAAGGCCTGTTTGTGCGCCAATTGAATCTATCGCCTTCTGATACTCACGGTTCCTCAAGTAGCTCTCCGCTGAGCGAGCACTCTGATCAAGCTGTGGAAGATCTGTAGGCGCAAACAGGTTACCACTTCTGCCAGGAAACTCCTTGTTCCGAAGTTGCAAAAGTTGCAGGTACTCCGCCCTCAAAGAATTAACACTCTGCACACTAGTCTGTGCATCCTGCTCTAGCTTTAACCGAGCCCCCTCAACACGACCAAATTCAGAGCGAAAGCGTTCATCGAGGGCATCAAGCGTACTGGACACTCCTGATGCATAACGCTGAGCCCTAAAATCTGGGATCCCCAGGTGACCTATACCGCGTCCACCTTGGTCCCAGATATCCTCGTCCTTACAGTTAAACGTTTCGTACGCCTTTGAGGCGTTAAAGTGGAAATCTCGGTAAGGCTTTCCCGCCTCATCAAGCGTGAGCACGAACAGGTTCGCTGAAGGAAGTCCTGTTCGGTTGGTGATCGAAGCAAATGCTGGGACATCGAATAACTTTTGCCCCAGCATGGTCCAAACGGCATCCTTGTCAAAGTGTCGCTCTCCCGTGGGGGCCTTGTAAGAAAAACCCTGACACTTGCCAACCATCACAAGGTAGTGGTCCGTTCCGCTAAGCCGAGCGGCCAACTCCTCTCTCTGTCGATCACTAACTGGGATAGTGCCAGTATCGGGATTATTAACGTAATATACGTGGTCGTTCTTATTAAATCGCTTAAGGACGTCTTCAAGGTTGTTGAGCTTGATTACGCCTGAACGCTGCACCGCTGTTCGCGATGCAGCATCTCCTCCCCGTTGGGCTTCTGCCCGCTGTGCCAAGACCTTGGAGTCCGAGAAGAAACACGACGCCAACACCGCCCCTGCAGACGCCAACGCTGGTAGTTTAGCAGCCTTGTTCTCGATGCTCCAATAGATTGAACCACTTCCTGTTGACACGCGACTCAAGCCTCCAACAAATGCAAATCAGCTTAACAAACAGTAAGAGCTCTGCTGGCTTTACCCTATGCGCTCACTCCGGCTTTGAGCGTGTCTTTGAGATCGGTCTCAAACTGCTGGGCCGCTGCTGCAAGATTTTTCCTTGCCTCTTGATTAATTTGCGCATTTGCAACCAGCAGTTCATTTCCACGAGTTAACACGGTCTTGAAATTTTCCATGCACTTGATTATCTCCTTAGTATCATTAGCTGCCGCAGTAGCTGCTCGATGTGTCTCCTCCTGGGCCGCGCCCAAAGCGGCTACATTTGCCTGCCTTATCGCTGCGTTTAGCTCTTGCACTCCACCCGCAAGGGCAGCCGCCTCTCGCTGGTTGTGAATCTTCAGCGCAATGGCCACGCCTGTCCGTATCTGTGGAATAGTTGTGGTTCTCAAATCTTCGAGTGTTGCTCTAAGCTGTTCATCGTTATTGATAGCCCGCTCTATCACCGGCATATTCAACATGGCGTCTGCTCTGTTATTCTGCAATCGCAGCAAACGATTATCCAAGTTGGTCAGTCCGAGCCTTCTATTTCTAAGCTCCTGTATCGCCACAAAATCCTGGCTATTAACGGCCTGGCGATCGGCCTCAAATTGGCGAAGCTCTCTAACGAGCGCCACCTCACCGGCAGCTATAGCGACTTCCAACTGCCGGAAGAGATCTAGCGCCGATTTTCCCAGCTCTTGCAGTTGTGCCTTGCTTACAACACGTTCTGTTTCAAGTTTCTGGATGGTAAGTTGCTTCTGATCGATAGTTGGCTTGACCTTTTTATATCGCTCAGCAAAAGCCACCACTGGCTCGAAACGTTTCCCTAAACCAAATGGCAAACTCGTCAAAAACCTCACCGTCCACGTTTTGGGCGCGGTCACTTCCTCAATTTTCAGCTCTTCTCCAAGGTCGCTCAATTCTGAAAATAGCTTTCCAACGACACCGGCCTCGCCAAGCCTTTTATCGCCTATCATCTGGTCCGCGATTGCACTCAGACCATCTCGAGCCTTCTGGCCGCAGGCAAGAAGGGGATCTTGTTTATCAGGGGTGATAGAATTGGCCAGCGCGTTAACTTCAGCAATCAACGCATCCCCGTTCTTAGCCTTACGCAACATATCAAGCGTTTTCATGCTTCCAGCCTGCAGCTCAGAGATCGATAAAGGAGCAACGACGGTAAGCGCAGTAGAAGTTGAAGCGCCATCCAAACTCGGT
>JBIIHY010000222.1:0-5623 GCA_044235305.1 Bdellovibrionota bacterium | reverse complement strand
CGGAATGGCTCAACGTAGATCGTATCGCCGTCCTTGAAGGTGCGCATGTGAAGCTGACACGCGGTGGTGAGCGCTTTAGTACCGTGCGGACGGCCGTTAATGGTCATAGAACAGGTACCACAGATACCCTCTCTACAATCGTGCTCAAACGACACTGGCTCATCGCCACGTTCAATAAGTTGAATGTTTAGAACATCCAGCATCTCAAGGAACGAAGAGTCTTCGCTCACATCTGATAGCTCATACCTGTGGAATTCACCGTCTGAAGTCGATGCCTTCTGCCGCCATACGAAGAGTGTTAGTTTCATACTCTCTACTCCTTACTTGTAACTGCGTGTGCTGAGGTGCACGTTCTCAAAGTTTAGCGGCTCCTTAGAAAGGTCGTGTCCGCCTGATCCGTTAGGGCTCCAAACAGCGGCGTAGCAGTAATCCTGGTCGTTACGCTTTGCTTCGCCGTCTTCTGTTTGATACTCCTCTCTGAAGTGACCGCCGCACGACTCGTTGCGGTTGAGCGCATCGATACACATCAGCTCTGCAAACTCAAAGAAATCAGCGATTCGGCCGGCTTTCTCAAGCTCTTGATTAAGCTCGGCACCACTGCCTGGAACACACGCATTCTCCCAGAACTCAGCCTTGAGGGCTGGAATCTGACTGAGAGCTTCCTTAAGGCCACCCTCTGTGCGCGACATTCCGCACTTGTCCCACATAATTCGGCCAAGTTTGCGGTGGTAGTAATCAACTGGCTTTTTGCCTTTAAGAGCAAGGAGTCTATCTGTGAAGTTGTGCGAGCGCTCAAGCGCAGCGCGTGACTCTTGGTGGTCTTCTCCGACGCCACCAGGTTTTACTGAGGCCAGGTAATCGCCAATGGTGTACGGCAGTACGAAATAACCGTCAGCCAACCCCTGCATCAAGGCACTTGCTCCAAGACGATTTGCTCCGTGGTCTGAGAAGTTAGCCTCACCTGCTGCAAAGAGCCCAGGAATAGTGGTCATCAGATTGTAATCAACCCACAGTCCACCCATCGTGTAGTGCGGAGCGGGATAGATACGCATCGGCTGGTCGTAGGGATTCTCTCCGGTGATGTTCGCATACATGTCGAAGAGATTCCCGTAACGGGCCTCAATCGCTGTGCGGCCGAGTCGGTTAATTGAGTCTGAAAAATCAAGGTAAACGCCAAGACCCATCGGTCCAACGCCGTACCCAGCATCGCAACGCTCCTTTGCTGCTCGAGAAGCGATATCGCGCGGACTTAAGTTTCCAAAGCTTGGGTAGCGCCGCTCGAGGTAGTAATCACGCTCATCCTCAGGGATGGCGTGCGGTGCGCGCGTATCGTGCTGCTTCTTAGGAACCCACACCCGACCGTCGTTGCGCAGCGATTCGCTCATCAGAGTGAGCTTTGACTGGTGCTCTCCGGATACCGGAATGCTAGTTGGGTGAATCTGCGTAAAGCACGGATTGGCCATGCCTGCTCCGTGACGATACGCGCGCCAGATGGCAGAGACGTTACAGTTCTTTGCACTTGTTGAGAGGTAGAACACGTTTGAGTATCCACCGGTTGCCAAAACAACTGCGTCTGCAAGGTGGCTTGAGAGCTTACCAGTGAGCAGGTCGCGGGTTACGATGCCGCGGCACTTTCCGTCGATGATGATGAGGTCAATCATCTCGGACCGGGTGTGCATCTCAACGGCCTTAGCTGCGATCTGGCGATTAAGGGCTGCGTACGCTCCAAGGAGTAACTGCTGCCCTGTTTGTCCCTTAGCGTAGAAGGTGCGTGACACTTGAGCGCCACCGAATGAGCGATTAGAGAGCAATCCCCCGTACTCGCGCGCAAACGGCACACCCTGGGCCACACATTGGTCAATAATGTTAACGCTCACCTCAGCGAGCCGGTGCACATTTGCTTCCCGGGCACGGAAGTCTCCGCCCTTGATGGTATCGTAGAAGAGTCTGTGCACACTATCGCCATCGTTCTGATAGTTCTTAGCTGCATTGATACCGCCCTGCGCCGCGATACTGTGCGCGCGTCGCGGAGAGTCGTGGAAGCAAAAAGCTTTTACCCTGTATCCCAGCTCGCCAAGAGACGCAGCAGCAGACGCACCCGCTAAGCCTGTTCCAACGACGATGACTGAGTACTTCCGCTTGTTGGCGGGATTAACAAGCTTAATCGACGCCTTGTGGCTCTGCCACTTCTGCTCGAGTGGTCCGGAGGGGATCTTTGAATCTAAATTGAGCTGCATAGTAAACCCTTTCTCTATTATTTGCCGCGAACGACCGTATCGATAAAGTTACCTCTAGTGACCACCAACGTTTGGCGACTCCACTGGCGGCGGAAGCTTTCCGATTACAACCGAAACCGGCACGGCCGAAAATCCAACAAACAAAACAATCGCTACTACCTTAGCAACACTCTTTAACCCCTTGTTCCACTGCGGTGCATCCACACCAAGAGTTTGAAACATGCTCCACGTTCCGTGATAGAGGTGCATCGAGAGTAAGAACATCGAGAGTACATAGAATCCAGCGACTAGCGGGTCCGTAAACCCAGCGTATACATTCGCGTAGACCTGTCCCTCTACAAACCCTTTATAATGTAGCGTGCCGGTAGTGAAATGTAGAATGTGGAAGATAATAAACAAAACAAGGAAGCTTCCGCCGTAGACCATAGTCCGCGAAGCAGCGTTTGCTGAGCGGTAGGTGGTCTGAGCGTATCCCGTGGGCTTAGCGCGCTTGTTGATGATCGCTAGGCTGATGCCGCTTGCTGCATGAATGATGATGCACGCAAGAAGCACAACCCGAACAAGCCACAGCGCACCTTCGTGCCCTAACATCTCAGAGCCCATGGAGCGCAGAAACCGTCCGTAATCGTCGATCTTGTAGTCGCCCGTTGACGGGTCGATGCCAGCAAAAAGCTTTAAATTCCCGGCCATGTGACCAACCACGAAGAGCACCAGCACGATGCCGCTTACCGCCATTGCTATCTTCTTACCTACCGTTGAACGATAGAATTCGCACACTAGCCCCATAAACCCCTACCTTTAACCACTGCTCCAAGCGACACGAGCAAGGGCGAGAATCGCCTGCGCGCGCACCAGGGGCGGAATCCCCAAAATAGAACAGATAATCACTTAACCCTGTCATTGTATCTGACCACAGATGTCAGGGAAACAGTAAAAAATACAGCGCATTAACCCGACATTATCGCCGTCACGCTTGACAAATCGATGCGCAATTTACAGCGAATAAGCCACTCTTCTTTAGAATACCCTAAAAAGTACCGACCGCTACCCTGAATGACTACAAACGATGCACCACCGACATCAACGCCGACCCAGGCGCAAGCGGCCCGCTCCCCCGCGCCTCGCACGTCGTCGAGCTCGAAGATCTCTGTAGCCGTGCCGCTTGGAACAGTCAGTGAACTAAGGGGCTCGGCCGTCCTTGTGAAGCTATCAGACGAAGCGGCACGAACAGTAAAACCCGGAGAGTTTCTTGGCGTTGTCGGTGCTAATTCAGTACTCCTAGGGTCGGTAGATTCTCTAGGTTGGTCACCTCACCCCACGGCAACACTGAAGCTAATAGCATCGTTCACTGAACGAGACGGCTCGATAACACCTGGACAGCGAGAGATCCCGTCACTCGGCGCGACGGTTGTCCGGCCTCAGCTAGCACTTATTCGCGCTATGCTCGAGAGCAGAAGCTCGCTTCACCAGCGGTCGTCACACGAAGTGAGTCTAGCACTCGCCACAGCGCGGATGTATCCCGACCTGCCCTTGTCTATTCCTCCAGAGAAGCTCTTTGGACGCCACTGCGCTGTAGTTGGAAGTTCTGGAGGAGGAAAAAGCTGCTCGGTAGCGCGCATCATCGAGCAGTGTGCACAGTACCAGTCAAAGGTTATCTTGCTAGACCCAACTGGTGAGTACGCAACACTTCGGGGCCCGGTGTTTCACGTGCATGTGGGCGAGCCTGGCCCAAAAAAAGTAGCCTCCTCTGCCGCAACGCTCCCGTTTTATGAACTAACCGAGGCTGACCTGGTTGCTATCTTTGAGCCAGACTCCTCCGTGCAGATAGCCAAGCTGCGCGCTGCAACAAGAACGCTAAAGCTGCTGCACCTTGAGCCGCGACTCGGTGCTGATGGAGTATTTGCCAAAGCGCACCGCGAGAAGCTGCACTATGAGCAAGCCTTCAATGATTTAAAGCCTGAGATAGAGAGTCCGCAAAACCTCTTTAATATCTCACACCTGCCGCTACAAATAGAGCTTGAATGTGTGGAGCCAAATCGGAGCCACACCGAAACCGGCTTCTGGGGCGCGACAAACACAGACGATATCAGTGCCTGCGCGTCTTTTATCAGCCGCGTCAACGAAGTGCTCCTGCGCAGTGAGATGGAGGCAATAGTAGCTCCACCGCCCGGACCATCACTCTTTGAAACTATTGATAGCTTCCTTGCTGACCCAGACTTTTCGGTGTTGCGGGTCTCCCTTGAGTTCTTACCAACAGTCTACAGCACACGCGAGATCGTGTGTAACGCGATTGCTCGAAGGCTGCTTGCGATCGGGCGCAGCGGAGTCCTTACCAAGACCCCCACTCTGCTCGTAATCGATGAAGCGCACCAGGTGCTGCGAAAGAGCCCTTCCCGATTTTCACGCGAGTACCCACTTGATGCATTTAACATCATCGCAAAAGAAGGGCGAAAGTATGGACTCTCTCTGTGTGTAGCAACACAGCGTCCAAATGACATCCCGGATGATATTATGAGTCAGATGGGTACGTTTATCGTGCACCGCCTAGCCAGCGACTCTGATCGCGGCTCTATCGAACGCGCAAGTGGCACAGCCGGTGAAGGGGTGCTAAATGACCTACCAAACCTTGGACCCGGGCAAGCGTTCATATTGGGTCTTGATTTCGGACTGCCGCTTCAGGTCGTTATGAAACTACCCGAGAATCCTCCGCTCTCGCAGGGGCCGGATTACCAGAATTTTTGGAAGCCAATTGAGCGCGATAGTGCTTAATTGGCCATGCTGTGAAGGATAAAAAGCGATGACTGGCACAGACCGGTTTGCAGCGGCGTTTAGTTAAGTGGTGCGGGCGCAGAGATGCGCATGGGAATCTCAATTCGCATGATGGTGTGCCCTACATGCGCGCAGAACCGCTGAAGACCAGCGGCTGTTAAGACAACGGTAGCGGTATTCTCAAGCGGATGGTTCTGCATCTGCTCTGCAGAATCAATTGACGCATCGAGAAATCCCTCAACCTTACCCGCGGTATCATTCATCAAGGCGAAGAGGCACACCGACCCTGGAGTGATTCCAAGCAGAGCTTGCAGCTCTTCCGGGGATGCAAAAGTCAAACCCTTCATACCGAGCTGTTTTCCAAGCTCTTTGAGGTTGACACGGGTCTCTGCACGAACACAGACAAGTATGAAGCGAGAGCGCTTCTCGTCGCAAAGAAAGAGGTTTTTTGTGTCACTGCCAGGGATCTTTTCCGTGAGCTCGTTTATGTCAGCAGTCGTAAACACGGCAGGATGAGTAAAAAATGAATGATCAATTACGAGCTCGCTTAAGATTGAGATGACTTTGTCTTTGGGGCTCTCCATGGTTGACTATCCTTTGATTCGCTTAAACGGGTA
>JBIIHY010000221.1:0-5624 GCA_044235305.1 Bdellovibrionota bacterium | reverse complement strand
ACATCCTGGCGAAATGCAGAGAGTGTTATCAAAAGCTACGGGCTGGTGAATCCGTTGACGAATGGCCGCCGGGAACCTTTATCCCTTGGCTACCACCTCGCTCCGGTCGCGAGCCGTGCTTCTAGACTGCACTGAAAGACTATGTGCCCACCTCGCACAAACATGTGAATTCTGAAAATATTTTGTCCTACCAACTTTGCTTGGAGATGGGATACTGCGCGTCTTTCCACCGATGAACATCAGCACGACATGCGCGTGGTCTCTAAGTCGTGCAAAACAACCGATCTCTGGTCTCACCAGATCCTAAACTTTATGGGTATGCGGGTAGACGTAGAGAGCCAGGTAGCTAACTAAAGTGTGCCCAGCTACAACCCACAATTTTTCTTGGCAAAAAAAATGTGAATATTTAGGTTATGTACTAACTAACAACTTCTACCATGTACCAGTTTTGCCAGCGGGCGCCCGCGACCGCTGGGATACTCAAATAAGCCATTCGACAAACAAGCCGGAAGGTCTTCCCGGTACGGTTGCGAAGGAAGGCTTAGATCGGATCAATTGATAGTATCCCTTGCTATTTTAAGAGCAACAAATTCTACTGTGTACTAGTTTTGTTGGGGAATCACTCCCACTCGGTGTGGAAGGAACCCGGTCGATCCTTGCGCTCGTATGTGTGCGCTCCGAAGAAATCCCGCTGAGCTTGGGTCAGGTTCTGCGGCAGGTCGACGGTTCGGAAGCTGTCGAAATATCCAAGGGATGCTGCAAAACCTAAGCACGGAACGCCTCGACTTACCGAAGCGCCCACTACTTTACGCAGATTTCCGATACATCGATTAACTTCTGCTTTCATGAATGAATCAAGTAACAAGTTACTGAGTCCGGGGGAGCTAAACGCCCGACGGATTTCATCGAGGAACTTCGCGCGGATAATACATCCACCCTTCCACATAGCGGCTATCTCGTTAAGCTTGAGATCCCACTTCCACTGCTTTGAAGCAGCTGCGATAAGAGCCATGCCCTGCGCGTATGACATTATTTTTGAAGCATAGAGTGCATCGTGTACAGCCTTGATGAAGGCGTCTCGACTGTCTGTAAAGTCGATTGGAGCTGGACCAGCAAACACCTTCGCGGCTTCAAGACGCTCGTCCTTAATACTGCTCAAGGTGCGTGCATCAACTGCTGCTGAAATAGTAGGAATTGATATACCCAGTTCGAGTGCTACTTGAGCAGTCCAGGTGCCAGTACCCTTTTGCCCAGCTTTGTCGAGGATCTTATCAACGAGGTAGCCGTTACCATCTGGATCTTTTTTGTCGAATATCTTTGAGGTTATCTCGATCAGGTACGACGATAGAGGCCCCTCATTCCATGTTCGGAAAATATCTCGCAACTCTTCTGGCTTGCAGCCCACAACATTGCGGAGAATGTCGTACGCTTCTGCAATTAGTTGCATATCGCCATACTCAATTCCGTTGTGGACCATCTTAACGAAATGACCAGCACCATCTGGACCAACGTAGTTCGTGCACGGCTCATCTGCAACAGCAGCTATCTTTTCAAGCAGTGGTGCTACGATCTTCCAGGCATCACGCGGGCCACCTGGCATAAGGCTTGGCCCTTTAAGCGCTCCCTCTTCTCCTCCCGATATTCCAATCCCCAGGAAATTCAAACCGACAGCCGTTAGTCTTTGCTCTCGTCGGATAGTATCCTTAAAATAAGCATTTCCGCCGTCGATTATTATGTCTCCCTTATCGAGGAGCGGCTCAAGTTGATCTATAATCGCATCCACCGCAGCGCCGGCTTTGATCATAATAAAGATCTGCCGGGGAGCTGCCATGCTCTTTACAAAATCCTCAAGGGCGTACGAAGCAACAAAACTTGTCGGCTTACCCTCACGAGTCCCGAACTTACCCATGAACTCCTTGGTGACGTCACCGCTACGGTTGTAAACTGCTATTGGAACACCACGGCTCTCTATGTTTCGAGCCAGGTTCGATCCCATGACCGCAAGTCCAATCATTCCAACATTTGGTTTCGTCATACTAATCCTTGTTCACTTTCTCCCTCATCTCCAGCGGTAATGTCTCAATTTACCACCGAGCGAGGTCTTTCCCGCCCCTAAGAGGCTCGCGCACAATAGTCAGGGCCTAGAAGCCCCCCTACCATAAAATAAAGATTTAACGAGGTCTACTGCTTAAGGGAGGCTCGAGACACTGATTTCTCGCCCCTTTCAACCTGAATCAGACCGCCGTGCACAAGCTCCACCGCGGACAGTTTATTCCCATATACAAGACCAGTATCTATGCCGATTTTATACGGGAGGTGAACCATCACGTTCTCATACGGCGTATGACCAAAAACCACGGTTTTACCGAGTTGATGCTCGAAAGTAGTAAAATCGCGCCGAATCCACATCAGGTCACGCACCCGCTGGTTATTAAGTTCTCTAAAGGGACTAATACCAGCATGCACGAAGAGAAATTCAGCTAAGGAAACACCCAACTCTAGCGACTTAATGAAATTGAGGTGATCTGCCGGCAAACGCGACGCCACTTCCTCAACCGCACCCACAGGGTCTATGGAGTAGCTCTCAAAAAACTCTTCCCCGCCATTGAGAAGGTAGTTCTCACCCAGGTGCCCCCCGACACCCAAGAAATCGAGCAACATGTCCTCGTGATTACCTTTGAGAAACACGCTCTTGGGAAATCGCTCCCGAAAGGCCAACAGCTGCGATACTACCGCCTTGGATGCTGGGCCGCGGTCGACGTAATCACCCATGAAAATTACGAGGTCAGAGGAAGATAGCGCTTCTTTGCTTATAAGCTCGGTGAGCATTACCTCCAACTCGTCAGCACAGCCGTGAATGTCGCCAATTGCGTACAACCGCGACGGACGCTCCGTTATGACCCGAATCGTTGCCGGGGCTTCAGAGTCGTCGTTGGTAGGATTGTTGTTACTTGTCATCACCAATTTTTAAGATCGCTAGAAAGGCCTCTTGGGGTATGGATACTTTCCCCACCTGCTTCATCCTCTTCTTACCCTCTTTCTGCTTCTCTAGCAGCTTGCGTTTACGCGAGATATCTCCGCCATAACACTTAGCTGTCACGTTTTTCCGTAACGCCTTGACCGTGCTCCGGGCTATAACCTTCGTTCCGATGGCCGCCTGAATTGCGATCTCGAACATCTGCCGCTCAATGATATCCTTCAATTTATCGGTGAGCTCCCGTCCCCGATAAAAGGCCTTATCCTTGTGAACGATGATACTGAGGGCATCGACCGTGTCGCCGTTTAGCTTTATGTCTAGCTTCACAAGTTCTGACTCAGAGTACCCCACCAGCTCATAATCGAACGATGCGTAACCTTTTGTCAGCGACTTAAGTCGGTCGTGAAAGTCTAAAACTATCTCATTCAGGGGTAGGTTATAGATAATAACCGCCCGTTCGGTGCCATGAAACGCTATATTTTCCTGTATCCCCCGACGCTCCTCACATAGCTTAATAACATTTCCCACGAACTCCTTCGGGCAATGAATGGTTGCCTGAACAATGGGCTCCTCAATGCGCTCTATCTCCTGAACAGGTGGCATCTTAGACGGATTATCAACATCAATAGTGACGCCACTTGTCAGCACCATCTTGTAGACTACCGACGGAGCAGTGGTAATGAGGTTTAACTGGAACTCACGCTCTAAGCGCTCCTGCACGATCTCCATGTGCAAGAGCCCCAGATATCCGCATCGGTATCCGAAGCCGAGCGCAACAGAAGTCTCGGGCTCATAAGTGAACGCGCTATCATTGAGGCTCAACTTTTCAAGCGCACTCTTCAAGTTACCGTAATCATCAGCGTCTACGGGGAATAGCCCACCGAAAACCATCGGTCGCACTTCTTTGAACCCAGGCAACGGCTCTGTTGCTGGATCTTTAACAAGGGTAACGGTATCTCCAATACGAACGTCTCTTAGATTCTTTATGGATGCCGAAAAGTACCCTACTTGGCCACTAACAAGTTCTTCCACTTCCTGCGGATGAGGAGTAAAGACTCCGAGCTTATACACATCGTACTCAACGCCATTTGAGAGAAATCGAACCTTCTCACCTGGCTTAAGCGCTCCGTCGATGATTCGCACCTGTGCTACAACACCTACGTATGGATCGAACCAGGAGTCGTACACTAACGCCCGCAACGGTTTATCAAGCGATCCGCGCTTCGGGGACGGTACCTTTTTTACAATTAACTCCAAGAGATCTTTTATACCGATTCCTGCCTTGGCACTGACCGGCAGAGCCTCAGAGGTATCAAGTCCTATAACGGACTCTACTTCTGCTTTCACGCGCTCTACATCTGCATTGGGAAGGTCAATCTTATTTATGACCGGAATGATCTCCAGATCGTTTTCAATCGCCAAGTAGACGTTAGCAAGAGTCTGCGCTTCAACACCCTGCGAGGCATCAACAACCAACAGCGCCCCCTCACACGCAGAGAGGCTACGAGAAACCTCATAGTTGAAATCGACATGCCCAGGGGTATCAATCAGATTTAGTTGGTACGTCTCTCCGTCTTGCGCTTTGTAAGACAGCCTCACCGTTTGCGCTTTTATAGTAATCCCTCGCTCACGCTCAAGATCAAGCTTATCGAGGAATTGAGCCTGCATCTCCCGAGCTTCGAGCGCCCCCGTGGACTCAAGGATGCGATCAGCCAGAGTCGATTTACCGTGGTCAATATGGGCTATAATACTGAAGTTTCTTATCTTATCTCGTGATATCACAAACACTACTCTGCCGCTTGGGCTACTACTATACGGACTCGCCCGCTTTAAGGCGCTTATCAAAGTCGGCGATGGTCTTCTGCAATCCGGTATCAACGTCTACCCGCGGCTGCCACCCCAGCTCCCTATGCGCAAGCGAGATGTCTGGCTTCCTCCGGGTCGGATCATCTTGCGGAAGCGGCCTATGAACGATCCGAGACTTTGAGCCCGTCAACGAAATTATCTTTTTGGCCAATTCAACGATCGTCATTTCATTTGGATTACCGAGGTTTACAGGCCCTGCAAAACCCTCTTTATTCATCGTTGCTACTATCCCAGCCACCAGATCATCAACGTAGCAGAATGAGCGCGTTTGCTCACCCTCTCCATACACCGTGATATCGTCACCCTTCAAAGCCTGCACGATAAAATTTGAAACAACTCGACCGTCGTTAAAGAGCATGCGAGGACCGTACGTATTGAAGATACGGACTATTCGAGTATCAACGTGCCCCTGTCCGCGATAGTTGTCAGTCAAAGTCTCAGCCACGCGCTTACCCTCATCATAACAGCTACGAGGACCGATTGGATTAACATTACCCCAATACGTTTCAACCTGCGGATGCTGCAGTGGGTCGCCATACACTTCAGAGGTTGATGCCAACAAAAACCGCGCGCGAGTACGCTTCGCCACACCGAGCATATTAATGGTGCCAGTGACATTTGTTTTGATGGTCTTGATCGGATTGTACTGATAGTGCACCGGCGACGCTGGACATGCGAGGTGGTAGACCATATCGCATTCAAGCAGTATCGACTCGGTTACATCGTGCCGGATGAATTCAAAAGAA
The DNA here is from genome assembly GCA_044235305.1 of Bdellovibrionota bacterium. Classification (GTDB taxonomy): domain Bacteria; phylum Bdellovibrionota_C; class UBA2361; order UBA2361; family OMII01; genus OMII01. The sequence continues at coordinate 35 of JBIIHY010000221.1, read as the reverse complement.
GGATTATCTCTCAAGTGAGCGATATTTCTCTTCGT
>JBIIHY010000220.1:0-5627 GCA_044235305.1 Bdellovibrionota bacterium | reverse complement strand
ATCGAACGTGTTAAATCAGAGGCAAGTATCGTCACCGTCGTGTCGGAGACGGTGAAGCTACGCCGTGCCGGGATGTACTACTCGGGGCTGTGTCCTTTTCACTCTGAGCGGTCGCCCTCATTCTTCGTGCGCGAGTCGAGCAACTCCTACACCTGCTATGGGTGTGGGGCATCCGGTAATGTGATCTCATTTGTGATGGCGATGCGTGCCATGACCTTTCCTGATGCTGTAGAGTATTTGGGCTCTCGGTTCGGTATCGAACTTAAATACGAGAAGACAAAGAGGCAGGGCCCCACTGCGGATCGCGAGAAGCTCTTCGATGTGTGTCGCACCGCGCACCTCTTCTACCGTCGCTCGATAGTGCAGGTTAAGGGTGGGAAGGGCGAGTATCAGAAGGTAGGGGAGTACCTAAGGAAGCGGTCGCTCACGTCAGCGGCGATAAATGAGTTTGGTATCGGATACGCACCAAGTCAGCGCGGAGCGCTCGTAGATGTGTTGAAGAAAGCTGGCTTTGACGATGAATCGATCCTGCTCTCAGGGCTCGTTCGTCGCAGTGCATCGGGGGATCTGTACGAGTTCTTCCGTGGGCGTTTGATGTTTCCGATCTTCGTTGATTCAAAACGGATAGCAGGTTTCGGCGGTAGGCTCATCCCAGGTGTGCTTGAGCCATCGTATGAACAACAATCTCCAAAGTATCTTAATTCCCAAGAAACCCCGATTTATCACAAGAGCCGCACCCTGTACGGCCTTCCACAGGCGATGTCGTCGATGCGCGAGAGCGGGGAGGCGTACGTTGTTGAAGGGTACATGGACGTGGTGGGTCTGTGGATGCGGGGTGTGCGCAACACAGTAGCTTGCTGCGGAACTGCGATGACAGAGCAGCACGTAAAGCGCTTCTCTGGCATTTGCAACAGGGTTCATCTCCTGTTTGACGGTGATGCAGCCGGGCGGGGGGCTGCTGCGAAGGGTTTCGTTGCTGCGCGGAACGCTGATGTTGATGTTTCAGCGGTCTTCCTGCCGGATGGCGTTGACCCGGATGAGTTTGCAGGGCAGAACCCTGACGGGACCGGTGCCGCGCTTGCCGCGCTCCCTAAAGCAGAGTTAATCGATGTCTATATCGATGGATTACTCGCTAAGCACGGCTGCTCGGCGCAAGAGAAGCCAGGGGTTAATCTTCTTGGGAAGCTAAGCGAAGAGGTAGCGCAGGCGCTCTCTGGGGTTGAGCGAGAGGTTGTGCGTTCTAGCTTAATCGCGCGTGCTTCACGCCGGCTCGGCATAGACTCAGCGCTGCTGGGGAAACTAGTAGGCTCCGATAAGAATTCAGCAAAGGGTGCGCGGAGTGTCGAGGTGCCTACAAGGGAACCCGAGCGTGAGTCTATGAGTCAGGGGCCCCAGGCCGAACAGCCTGCCCGGGGCCCTGAAGCGCTGCCACGGGTCGATATAGACCTCCTGAGGGCTGTCATGGTGCTGAAGACTGAGATTGCAGCCGAAGTGCTCTCAAATCCTGAGGTGTGTGAGCAGCTACAGCCAGAGACGCTCGATTTTGTGGCCGAATTAGTCCAGCTCTTAGGCCCTGAAGCAGGGGATGAAGAGCAACAGAGGCAGGCCGTTAAAGAGCTCCTAAAGGCGCTCGGAGCGGGGTGGGTTAACCTCTGGAAGGAGGCCTACAGGATGGTAAAGGCCGGTGTAAGTATGCGAGAGGTCTATCAGGAGAGCTTAAAGGCCTTAAAGCGGCAACGGCTCCAGCGGCTTTTGGACGACTGCCGCCAGGAGATGCTGCGTGAGGGGGCAAATGACCCCGAGGAGCAGCTCCGGCTATCCGAGCGTGTGCGCTCGATCAAGACTCAGCTCGATGCCTTCGTTCGGGGGATGGACCTAGCCTCGACAAATAGCTAATATCTCGCGTCGCTTGAGTTTATTTCTAGTGGGGTGTGCGGGGTGGTACAAAAGAAGGGTAGCAGTAGCAGTCGAGGAAAAGCTCCAAGCAAGTCTAAGGGCTCCTTAAAATTACGGTCCAAGCTGCGTTCAAAGGCCGGTTCAGGCAAAAAAATTGTTAAGCGTCCAACTGCAAAAGGTTTCAGGACATCGCTTAAGAAGAATTCGAAATTGAAGGCTGCGGCTAAAGAGCGCATGAAGGTAACAGCAGCAGCGGCTGCTTCAAAGGACGCCTCTGCTGCTCAAAAGGGCACCGATAAGAAGCTAAAAGAGAAGCAGCTCGGTTTGGTGAAACCTCAGAAATCATTTCCTGTAGTCGGTTCCGCAGCTAAGAAGATCGAGCCTGCGCTCGTTGCACCGGTTCTCACGAAGCCCCTCACCAAAGAGCCGCGTGCTAAGGCAGCGCGTGAGGAGGAGAAGGGATTAGACCGTGATATTATCGGAGCTGATCTGGATGATGGGTTGACTGAGCTTACTGGATTTGAGCCTGCTGTTGAGCCTGACATCGCTGAGATCGATGGAGGTCTTGACCTGAAAGAGCGCGGAGACCTTGAGAGCCGCATAAGCCGTCTGATTGAGATTGGAAAAGAGAAGGGTTACCTCACAATGGATGAGCTTAATGAAGCTCTAGCCGGTGAGGTGATGACTGAGGATCAGGTCGACGAAGTTGTAGCGACCTTCGGTGAGCACGACATCGATATCATCGAGCAGCCTGCGGATCCACGCGAGGAGGATTCTGAATCACCTCCGGGTGGTGATGTAGCGCCTGAGGCTATCGATGCTGGTTCGCTCGGTAGAAGCACGGATCCAGTGCGCCAGTACCTGCGCGAAATGGGTAATGTCAGCCTTCTTACCCGCGAGGGAGAGGTTGAGATTGCAAAACGCATCGAGTCAGGTCTCTTGGCAGTCCGCGAGCAGCTCTTAAAACAGCCGCTGTGTATAGATTACGTTGCAAACCTCTTTGAGATGGTTAAGAACGATGAGATCAGGTTACGCGATCTCTTCGTTGAAGAAGACGTGGAGCCCGGCAAGGAAGGTGCTGAGGCAGAGGAAGAGGAAGAAGAGGAGCAAGAGCCACAGTACGATGAGGATGGCCAGGAGATACCACAGAAGCCATCCCCACAGAGCGAGGAAGAAGAGCAGCAGAAGAAGCGCTTCCTTCAAAAGGCTACTCCGTACAAGAAGGCAGTGCGAGACACGCAGGTATTGTACCAGCAGCTCGTTGAGCTGCCCTTAGAGAAGCGCGCAGATTCGGACCGCGAGAAGAAGTTCATTAAGCAGCTCTCGAAGAACGCGGCTCGAATTGTGGAGCTTAATCTCAATCAGAAGCAGTTCCTGAAGATGATCCAGGTCGTTAAGGATGCTGATGATGAGCGCAAGACACTTTTCCGCAGCGTTGATATGGCAGCGAATAAGCTTGGCACGTCGACGGAGGAGTTGATCGAGTCGTTGTCTGATCTGCTCGCCTCAGATCAGGTGGCGGTAAAGCGAGCGGGTAAACGACTTAAGCTTAAGAGCACGGATCTTAAGCACTGGGAGGAGCCTCTCCGTAAGGCTTTTGTTCTTATTAAGGGCCTCGAAGATCGCGTAATGATGAGCGCTACTAAGTTTGGCGAAAGCGTGCGCATCCTAAAGGACGGAGAGATTAGGGCTCGGTTGGCGAAGGACCAGCTCATTGAAGCCAACCTGCGTCTGGTGGTCTCAATTGCTAAAAAGTACACCAACCGTGGATTGCAGTTCCTCGATCTTATCCAAGAGGGAAACATCGGCTTGATGAAGGCCGTGGATAAGTTTGAGTATCAGCGCGGTTATAAGTTCTCAACGTACGCTACATGGTGGATTCGTCAGGCGATAACTCGTGCAATCGCTGATCAGGCGCGCATCATCCGTATCCCTGTGCACATGATTGAGACGATCAACAAGCTGGTGCGCACGTCGCGTCAGCTTGTGCAGGAGCTTGGTCGAGAGCCTACACCTGAAGAGATCGCTCTCAAGATGGAGATACCGATCGATAAGGTGCGTAAGGTTCTCAAGATAGCTAAGGAGCCTATTTCTCTTGAAACCCCGATCGGTGAAGAGGAGGACTCTCATCTCGGTGATTTCATCGAGGATAAGCGCGTCGTTTCGCCAGCCAACGCTGTCGTAAACATGAATCTGCAAGAGCAGACCCGCAAAGTTCTTGCGACGCTCACCCCGCGCGAAGAGAAGGTGCTTAGAATGCGTTTCGGTATCGGTGAGAAGAGCGACCACACCCTTGAGGAGGTTGGTCAGAACTTTGATGTTACTCGTGAGCGTATCCGGCAGATTGAGGCGAAGGCTCTCAGAAAGCTGCGTCACCCAAGTCGCAGTAAGCGTCTGCGCGGTTTTATGGATAAGTAAGATTCTTAGGGTAAGGGTACAATGATGCTACAAGCCAGGGTTATCTCTTGTGCTCGATTCGCTTTCTCGGCTCTGCTCTTTGCCGCGGTGTGTGGTGGTGGGTGTGGCCGGTACAAGGCACCCCTTCCGCCAGAGGTGCTTGCCCCACGGGGTGTGAATGCCTTTACGGTTGCGGGTCAAGCAAATGGGGTTCTTCTGTCGTGGAAGGCTCCCGAGGTCGACCGCAGAGGGAAAGAGCTTAAGTCCATCGAGGGATATCTTATTCAGCGCAAAGCGATAGTTAATCGTGGCGATGAGACCTCGGATACGGCAGTTTTTGAGGATCTTGGCTTTCTGAAGGATAAGCACATCGAAGTGCGGGAGAAGCTGCGTGAAGAGGCTCGGGCGCAGGGCAAGATCGGTCGTACCGTGCAGGCCCCGGAGGAGATGAGTGTATTCTCGTACCTCGATAAGACTGCAGCACCGGGGGCGACCTATCTCTATCAGATAGTTCCTCAAAACCAGGGACGCACAGAGGGTCTGGTAACTGAAGTTGCTCGAGTCGTATTTCGTGGATCTCAGAGTGAGGCGTACGTTATTGACGCCGACCTTGCGAATGAGGATTCAGAGAGGTTGGTCGAAGCGGCTCAATAAGGTGTACCGCAAGGAGAGAAATTGTTTAGTCTCTCAGGTAACGTGTTCACAGCTTTTTAAACCAGAATATAGATAGGGTACCAAACTATGGCGGCTCCTTTATCGCTTGCAGGAACATTCACAGCTCTCGTTACCCCTTTTTCTAAAGATGGTAGCTCGATAGATAAGGGCTCCTTTGAGAAGCTTGTTCGGTATCAGCTCGATGCTAACGTTGCAGGCCTTGTCGTCTGTGGTTCCACAGGAGAGGCGTCAACACTCACTGATGCTGAGTACATAGAGGCTGTGTCCCTCGTACGAGATCTCTCACGGGGGAAAGTCCCGTGCGTTGCCGGGATCTCGGTTAGTGCTACTGCGCGTGCCGTACAGATGGCGCACTCGGTAGCAGAGTTGGGGTGTGACGGAATCCTGGTCGCAACACCCCCCTACAACAAACCATCTCAGGCGGGAATCGTCGCGCACTTAAAAGCTGTGCGCGATGCGTCGAATCTTCCAATTATCGCCTACAATGTACCAGGACGCTCAGGTGTGGGCATCACGGCAGCTACGATGGGAACTCTGAGCAAGGAGCGTATTGTGGTTGGTTTGAAGGAGGCATCCGGTTCGGTTGATCACCTTGCAGATGTCTTGAATGCGGTTGACGCCTCGTGTCAGGTTGTCTCTGGCGATGATTCCCTCGTGTT
>JBIIHY010000015.1:0-17580 GCA_044235305.1 Bdellovibrionota bacterium | reverse complement strand
CTGGATTGTTGCGCATATCGAGGATAAGCCCTTTGAGCTCAGCGCCCTTCCCTTCGCTAACAAGCCGCGCGAGAGCATCCTTTAGATCCTCTGTGGTATGCTCCATGAACTGACTTATACGGACGTACCCAAAACCGTCCCCGAGGTAGCGGCTCTTCACGCTCTTCACCGCGATGTTATCGCGCACTATATCAACATCGATCAGATCGCTTGCACCCTTTCTGCTAAGCGAAATGTTAATTGAACTCCCGCGCGGCCCGCGCAGACGTTTAACAGCGTCCACGAGCGAGAACTCTTTGGTGAACTTTCCATCAATCTTAACGATCACATCACCAGGCCTAACACCAGCCTTCTCAGCCGGTGAATCCTCCATCGGCGCAACCACAACGAGCTGCCCATCTTTAATAGTAATCTCAATACCGAGCCCACCGAACTCACCCTTAGTTTGCACCTGGAGGTCTTGATAAAAATCAGGGTCGAGGTAACCGCTATGTGGATCGAGGGTAGTAAGAAGACCCTTTATGGCCCCTTCAACTATTTTTTTATTATCAACATCGGTAACGTAATCGCGCTTTACGAGCGATAGCACATCAGTAAAAACTTTTAATTCTTGGAAGAGGTTCGACTCACCCTTCTCTCGAGCACTGACCTCTGGCAGGGAGCGACCGCTGAAAACTATCGCACCAGCAAGCAACGAGCAGGTAACAACGAGGACCTTCTCTCGCGCTGAAAACTTTGCCGGCATCGTGCTCCTTAAACCTACCAATCCTGCAGTAAAGTGTCGCTAATCGCTCACTTTTTGCCCACTCTCTTAAACTACAGGACCCTGCCTAGGGAGACAAGGTAAAAGGAGCTGTTTGCCAACAAAAAGAGTGCCCCACAGGGGCACTCTACCGCCCTCTGATTTTAACGCTGTATCAACGACCTCTTTTTGTCTTGCTAAAGCGTCAAAGTGAGCTAGGCTCCCACAAAAAACTGGAGGAACAGCACCCATGGCAGGATCACTTCTCGGATTGGACATCGGAAGCTCATCAGTAAAGGCATCTCTACTCGATATCGAGACGGGGCGCGTGGTAGCCCAGGCCACCTCGCCTGAACGCGAGCTAGAGATAGTTGCTCATCAACCGGGCTGGGCCGAACAACACCCTGACGTCTGGTGGGAGCACGTCTGCCGCGCCGTAGCTACCCTGCGCCAGAGCAACGCCAGCGCCTTGGCTGCCACACGGAGCATCGGAATCACCTACCAGATGCACGGTATGGTGCTGGTTGACGCTGAAGGCCGTCCGGTTCGCCCATCGATTATCTGGTGCGACAGCCGCGCCGTGCCGTTTGGCGAAAAAGCCTTCCAGGAAATCGGCGAGGAGCGTTGCCTCTCAGAACTTGGAAACTCTCCCGGCAATTTCACGGCGGCTAAGGTAGCGTGGGTTGCTAAGAATGAACCAGAGGCTCTAAGTAAGGCCGCCTACTTGATGCTCCCCGGCGATTACATCGCCTTCAAGCTTACTGGCCGTTTTGGAACCACCCCCTCGGGGCTCTCAGAGGGTATCCTGTGGGACTTTTCAAAGAATACCCCTGCTCTCTTCTTGCTTGAGCACTTAAAGCTCCCGAGCACTCTCATCCCGCCGGTTACCCCAAACCTTGGCGAGTTTGCGAAGGTGCGCGCCGATGTTGCTAAAGAGCTTGGGCTTCCGACTGACGTTGCAGTCTCGTATCGAGCTGGTGACCAACCGAACAACGCCTTCGCTTTAGGGGTTCTACAACCGGGCGAAGTTGGAGCCAATGCAGGCACGTCAGGAGTTATCTACGGCGTGACCGGTAAGCTTGGCGTAGATAAACGTTCACGCGTTAACAATTTTCTGCACGTAAACAGCACCGAAGAGCAGCTACGTGTCGGAATACTGATGTGCATTAACGGGTGCGGCTCACTGTATCGGTGGCTACGCGCAACGTGTGCTCCAGAGGCAACGTATACCGAGCTCAATGCGCTGGCCGAACAAGCTCCGGTAGGAAGTCAGGGTCTGGTAGCGCTGCCGTACGGTAACGGAGCAGAGCGAACACTCGGCAACCGCAACATCGCAGCCTCCGTTGAGGGGTTGGGTTTCAATACGCACACACGAGCGCACATGTTTAGAGCTGCTCAGGAAGGGATCGTGTTTGCTCTCGCCTACGGACTTGAGATCATGCAGGAGATGGGGCTCACAGCTACCACGATACGCGCTGGCCTTGCGAATATGTTCCAGAGCCGCGTTTTCCAGAGCACCTTCGCCACAACTACAGGCGCTCCGCTAGAGCTACTCACCACTGATGGCGCCGAAGGTGCCGCACGTGGAGCCGGTATCGGCCAAGGGATATTCTCATTTGCCGACGCATACAAGGGAGTTTCCAGACACGCTATCATTGAGCCCTCAAGCGCAGATCGCCAAGCGTGCCTTCAAGCGTACGGTGCGTGGAAAGAGGCGCTGAAGCGGCACTGCTAGCAGGGCGGTGAAGAGTTGGAGTGCCAAGCCTTTGCTGCACAACAGCCACGGCCGCATTCAGGGATAACGCTACGTGACGGGCCACCATCCCATCGACGTTTTTGTTATGCCCTGAAGAAGCACCCCAGTGGAATCCAGTCGGCCCCCTAAACGAAGAATTGGTTTTGGGAGATGATACCTATTGCTCCTTGAGCTCTAAGAGACAATCGCTGAGCTTTCTCCCGCATATTTCAGGTCCACTTTGCGCAGCCCTCCTCCTCAATGGGACGTCATACGTGTGTGTGGAATGCTATTTTTCGCCACTTAGCTCGTCTTTCTATGCTCTGCTTGGACCGTTGAAACCGCGACATGGAGCTGAAAACTACGCATCTCCACCGTGAACCGACCATTCTCAGCCGAATGCGGCACAACTACCGTCGCTCCCCTACTACGGTTCAGCTACTTACAATAAACCAATCGGTCTTCTTATCAATGAAATATACGCAACAGCCAGAACCCCGGCCTCATCCTACTCGTGGGAAATTGTGTGGCCACTGCTAATCCGTACATCCGCAGGCCACATAACCAGGCTCTATGCATTTCCAAAGCTGCTGTGGGCCTTGCTACTTACGCGTCTGAGGGGCGAATTGGGTATGAAAACGATAAATCAAATCAAGAGCAATCTTCTGGTCGCCTTCTTAAGTGCTGTATGTGCTGGCCTGCTTGATATATCGGAAGCCAGGGCGCAGGTTTACATAAATGAAATGGTGGCTTCAGCACAAGCTGTTGAGGGCGCGTTAGCGGATGAGGACGAAACGTACCCCGATTGGATTGAGCTCTACAACGCGGGCTCTGACCCTGTAAACCTAAATGGGTACTTGCTTAGTTCTAAAAAAACAAAAACCACCACCTGGACTTTTCCATCGGTCGCAATAGAACCAAAAGGCTATCTGCTTGTATTCGCCTCCAATAAAAACCGAGTTGTGCCTTCTCTTCCGCTGCACACAAACTTCGCCATCGATAAAGGCGGGGAGGAGATATCTTTAATTTCCAATCAGGGCTTAGTCATTGACACTCTACCACCTCAAAAACTATCGTCTAACCAGTCGTATGGTAATGCCACTGACGGTCGCCGTGATAGAATCATCTTTACCACTCCGTCGCCCGGATGCCCGAATGGGGGAACGGTTGGTTGCGTTCCGCAGAGGGCAGTAGCCCCATCGTTTTCGGTAGCTGGAGGCTTCTTTTCGAAACCACCGGTTATTACGCTCACCTCTTCGGAGGCTTCACATAGAATACACTACACATTGGATGGTACCGAGCCGAGCCCAACATCTCAGCTCTATAGCGGTCCGATTTCATTAGCCGCTGTGGCCAATCCCAACACCACCGCTCAGGTCGTTCGAGCTCGAACTTACGCCTCTGGTAAAATGCCGAGCTTGATTGAGACCAATACATACTTCGTAAACGAGCCGAGCACGCTAACTGTTGTGTCGATTGTCGCCGACCGCAAGAAACTTGATCTGTCGGGCATTCTGACATGTCCCGGCTTTGGAGACCCCTGCTTTGAGGCGGAAGTTCCTGCCTCTCTTGAATTGTATGAATCAAATCGAGCGCTCGGGCTTAAAAGTTCAGTAGGGCTCGGAATCATGGGTAACTCAACATCGTTGGCGGAAAAAAAGCCATTAGTTGCGACCGCTCGAACCCAGTACGGGACCCGAAGAATGAGCTATGCCTTTTTTCCAAATCGATGCGCGGTGAAGGGAGAAGTTGGCCTAGGTGATTGCTCTGAAACATTTAAAGAGATTGGCTTTCGAAATGGCAGCTATAAAACCGATCCCACTTTCATCAAGGACGCCCTTGCGCACAAAATAGTTGAAGGGATGATGGATATAGATAGTAGGGATTACAGGCCAGCGGTGCTTTTTATTAATGGCTCCTACTACGGTTTTGTTCAGATCCGAGAACGAATCAATGAGCACTATGCAGAGCCCAATTTCGGATACACCAATGAAGACATACAATTCCCCTATACTAACCAAACTGTTGGCGATCCGGCCGCTGAGAGTGCATACAATTCAGAAGTAAACGATTTCATTTCGACGAACAACATGGCGTTGGACTCAAGCATCGCCCATCTTCGCTCCAAGATTGATATCGATGAGTTGATAAACTACGACATCGTCAAGAGATTTACTGGAGCTGTAGACTGGGCATCGAATATCAAATTCTGGCGGGTTACCCCCGGGAAAGAGCGGGCGCCTGGAGCCTCACGATGGCGATGGATACTCTTTGACGACGACGATTCATTCTGGGGACCAGATGGCGACGCGATCGCTAATATTAGGATTCCAGTCACCAGCATGCCGGTAGCAAATTTGATGGAGAATGCCTCTATCAGATCCGACTATCTTCAGCGCTTCGCTATTTACTTAAATACCGTATTTGCTCCTAACCGGTTGACAGGGATTGTTGATGGTATGAAGGGAGAGATCGAGGCGGAAATACCTCGCTACTCGGCCTTTGTGGGGGCTCGAGAAAGCGATTGGATTTCGGCAGTCAACAACCTGCGCACATTTGTTGAGCAGCGAGCAGGCTATCTGCGCTCGTTCCTAGAGAAGAATTATAATCTTCCCCCTTCTGTTACGCTGTCGATATCAGTTTCGCCGGAAGACGGGACACTTGCTATCAATGATGTGATTGTAGGCGCTCAATATAGTGGATTGCATTTTGCTGGGGTGCCTATACGAATCAAAGCGATACCGAATAAGAACGTGGCGTTTTGGAGCTGGTCGACCTCACAGACTACCCCGGAAATCACACTACAGCTCACTTCTGATACTAATTTGACCGCCAATATGTATGCGCGCGAGGACAAAATAGTGATTAACGAGATTCATTACAGCCCTCTTACCACAGTGGATCACCAGTTTATTGAGCTTTTCAACAAAGATTCTGTGGCTCGCTCACTTGACGGATACTCAATTACTTCAGGGGTTCGTCATACATTTGCTCCAGGTACGGTCATTCCTGCCAACGGCTATTTAGTGTTGGCCCGAAATAAGAGCGCGATTGCTTCGATGGTACCAGCTGGAGTTCTAGTTGTTCAGTGGGACCAAGGCACACTGTCCGCTCAAGGTGAGGCGATAGTCCTCCGGGATGCACCGGGCACAGGGAAGATAGTTGACTCTGTTACATATCAACCTGGTGGTGTGTGGACTGACATCCCCATCAAATTTAGCGCGAGTTTGCAATTAGTGAATCCGTTTGTTGATGGTAGAACAACTCACCTGTGGAGATCTCTTTCGAGTGGGGAATTGGGGAGTGGTTTTACTCCAGGCAGTATTAATAGCACCTTTCTGAGCGAGGAATGTCCACGAAATGCTCAGGGAATTGCAATACCAAATCCTAGCACCTGTCTAGAGAGAGCCGGAGATGTCAACTTGAGTGGTACTGTCACTACCGCCGACATTACGATCATGAGAAGGGTCATATTGGGGACGATGATTCTCCCGAGAATAGCCTTTATAAATGGAGCAAGTGTTGCAGAGTCGCGCGATGCCCTCACTTCTGCTGATATCGCTGTCGCTCGGCGATGCATACTTGGACTCGACCCGATGGATTTCGGAGCGTGTCGGAGGTAGTGGAGGGCTCAGGGTGCTCTACGACTATCGGTCTTTCGCCAGACAGCCTTCAGAGCCGCTTTAAACCCCCGGTCCTGGTATCGGCTCCGTACCCCAGGCTTTCCTTTCTTCTTGGGTTTCTGCGCCATCAGCCGCCTCAGCTCCCCGTACATGAGACGGATGGCGCTCTTTCGGTGGTAGCCGTGGACAAGAAACAGACTTGTAAGTATCTGATCCTTAGTTCGCCGGTTTCCGTTTAAATACTTAACTCGAAGCTCTTTAAGGCTGGAAATTTCGCTCATGTTTACAGCCTTTTATAAAGGTTCGGTAACATGAGTTTTGAGTCATCGACCCATCAAACAGCTTCTCTTCGGTAACATCTAATTTGAGGCACTACGTCGCTTAGGGCACAACGCTCCAGAATTTTGACATATCTCATCTATGACTGACGAGGGCCGCCGATCGAGGGAGGCCCAGATACCTGTAGGAGACACCGATGTTTACTGGACCAAAACTATCACCAGACGGAGCCGGCGGCGGAGTGGCGACATTAGCGGGTTTGAACCCCAGGAATAGTACCGCTGACCTAGCAGAGCTTGTAGGAGTCGATTCCGGCGCTACGCGCTCTGCAAAAGCAGATTTCGTTAGAGGTCGTGAACTCGCGAACGATGAACAGCGGGCGTTGGGCAAAAGAATGCTCTTTGCCCTCGTTGGTGATGAGGCGCTCCATGCTCAAGCAAGCCAAGAGCAATTTGTTAAAGGAGAAGCGTGCTTAAGGGACGTAATAAGCAAACTCCGATCCGACGCAGACGATCATCGCGCGTATACCAATTACGTCAGGGGTTGTGGGAGCGCTAATACTCCTTGGGACCCAGATAAATTTAGAGAAGCGACACTAGGAAGGGCGAATGACCTTGAAAAGCTTATCGACCACCATAGAAAATATCCACCGGAGATACTCCGGGATAGGAATGATTTGGCATCCGATGGTCGGAAATTGTATTGTTTTTCTCCGATGTCTAATCAAGGTGGTTCTTCCATCCTCTCCAGTAGCACCTCGTCCATAACTCACCCAGCGGACCTCGTTAATTCTTTAGCGCGATCTGTTCTTAGCGTTATTGATGCTCGGCAAAGACTCGGGCACCCACTGGATCTTAAAGACTCGCCTCAGTACCAAGCGCTGCTTGGTATCTCGGAGGCCGCCAAGCAGCATTCTATTGACCTACAAGCTCCAGACATGAGAACCAGCGGTGAGGCCTTCATGCGCACTACGTTAACCCAAATAGAGGAAGCTGTGAGAAGGCTGCTGGGGAATACGCGAGGTAAGCATTAGTTCTCCTTAGCTCTTTCTCTCAGACACTGCGGGCAGAAGACTCAGGGGTTGTCTGCTTTTAAACCAACTTTTTTACAATCCTGTTCCGGGGCTACTCGAAAACACCTCACTCAGCGGCCAACCAGTTGAAGCGTGGCAGTTCGGCAATCTTCCAAAAAAGTTGCGCGCAAAGGCCGAGAAAGTGCTGAAATTGAAAGTCTTGCTGGGAGAAAAAGTAGCCCCGGTACAGCAAGGAAAATTGAGAATCAACATAATCGCATCCAAAGGCCGCCGCCCTTTTAAACGCCTCAAGCTTAGCAAGCGCCTCAACCGCTGTTGCGGCAGCAGTAGCGGCCGCTGCCGGTGCAGCATGAGCTGGCAAAGAACTAGAACTAGGTGCGGCTAAACCTCCTAGCGCGGCACTACCTATTCGTAAAAAATCACGTCGATCCATCTCCATAATTCAAACCTCTCAGTAGAGAATCCTGAGCGACCCTAGCATCGCAGGAAATGCGTGTCAGTCATGACTTTCCTACTTTCTCCGCATAGCGGCTCCCCGTAAGCGACAGAGCTCTCTGACGCGTCTAAAACGAACGCTGGCGATCAGATTGATTAAAAAGGCGACTGCTTTAATCACGGAGACAGCGTGAGCAAGTCGATGGCCGCTGCGGAACCGAAGACGCGCCGCGCCAAGATACTCGCTAGGGTGTGAGATTTCGAATCCGTGAAGGTCATCCCTCTGCGGGGAACCACTCGGCTACGTTCGCTTCTGCGCTAAACCTCTAAGCTCGTACAGAAGCCCAAGCGCCTCGCGCGGTGTAAGCGCATCTGGATCGATCGCCGATACTCGTTACCCTAGCTCTTCAAGAGCCTGGCACTGATACCCTGTACCTCTTTAGAGTGAGCTGATCGGGCGGAAAATCAAGAGCCCTGCTCGCCGCCGGTCCTGATGAAAAGCCTAAAAGAAGTTGCAGACAATTCTCTGATAGTATCCAGGCACCGACTACGACCGTCGGCCGTAAGTAAGCTGTTGTCGTGGGGCGTAAGTAGGCGGTTTCTTAAAAGGCTCACGAGGTCTCCTACAGCCCACCTTTACCCCCTCGAAATTGTCCACCAGCTTCCACGCAAAAGCATTCTGGTGAGTGATGTACTTTCCGCTGTAGCAGTCGGTAGCGTCTGCTACATCCTGAAAGCGACGGATAAAGAAGAAAGGGCGAGGTAATCCAAAATCGTAAATTTGGTAGTGCGGGTCTCGTTCATACACAGTCGTACACGTACCGCCGCCGTCCTTATACCAAGTACGAGTAGGTTTCTTGTAGCCGCCGCAAACGTATTCAATTAGATCATTTCGTAGAGCTGCAGCTTCTTTGGTGAGGTGGTCTGAAAAGACCATTTTTCGGTTCAATTCTTCGACTTCTATCTGCGCGCAAAGTCGGTCACATCTGTCGAACAAGGCTTTGGTTTCCGGCGGGTAGATTGCCGCTATTGAAAAATCAATCCCCTCAGTTCTGAGCTCCCTGAGCAGCTGCTGCTCAACGTCTCTTGAAAACGCAAAGTGCACAAAACTTGGGTTATGCTCCCGCACCTTCAGGGTGGCTCTCTCTGTCGCCGAGAGACCGGGTCCCGGAAGCTCCGCAGGCCATTCCCCTGGATTTGACAAAACCCATTCTTTATCTTCATTCCGGCGCAAGTCGGGAATTATGCCCTCGTGCACTGATTTGCTTATATAATTTGCTTCGTTCATATAAAGGCGGCCAAGCCGGGATAGTACCGCATCGTTACGGAGGTCGGCCAATTGCCACGAGAGAAGCTTTTCCCGCCACTCCCCGAATCGACGTGCTAGGGGTGAATGGACGCGTTCGCTCTGCTCCTTAAGAGACACGCAGAGCGGTTGCTCTGCGAAGGTGTTTACATACTCTCTAATGCCACTCTCGATAGAGTCTAAACACTCACAAAGGTGACGCTTCAACGACTCGTCCCCTTCTTCGCTCAAAACAAGCCTTCTGAAAGTTTCAATCCGTGACGGGATAGTCGATGGACTACTGAATTGGGTTATCAAACTGTTGAAGTTGCTTGTGGGCCATTCCAACTCAGCACTATCCAAACACAGCAGCCCTAGGCTCACGAGATGACCAGCGAAGATGTACGCTTTAAACATCGCTTCATTCTCTGTTCCTTGCACCCATGGGGGTGACTTTAGAGATAGGGATAACATTTTTGCCACTTCCTCTAGCATGAGCTCCCCAACACCTGCGGCTTTGGCATGACTGGAAAGGATCCTATAACTGTCGACTATCATGTTAACCTCAAGCTCCGTGAGGTGAGATGCACTAGCAGGGCTGCTGGGTAACGTGATTGCGGTAGAGGCAGCAGCGGTGGCTGCTACTCCAATGAAATCTCTGCGGCTCATCTTACTTTGCATTATAGGACTCCTCAGTGCGGTGCATGGCCGAAGAGACTAATGTCTCTGGGGGGGCTGGTAAATAGAAAGAATGGAGACTCTCGCTTGGCTGCCGGTATTTGGTGCGAATAGTGGCTATCTGTAAATATCTCACGAAGTACCTCCCCTGGTCCGGGGTTACTTTATTCGGCCACGATCGGAATAAAGGGGACCCTACCCTTTATCATTTCGAGGACGACCGCGACTCCTTGCGAATAGCTGCCTTCCCGTTAATCGCTCCAACCCGGCAATAAGGCTGCTCTCTCCAACGGGTAGGTTCATGAGCGTAGCCTGACGCAGTTGGTCGCACTTATGGGGGCACAAAAGTGCACTTCCAGTAGTAGCGAGTGCTTGCGATGCTTTTTTAAGCCATCAATCAGGTGCGGTGATGTATGGATTAGGATCTCCTGAGATGTGACATTTCGCACTTGACCACTGATACTCCTCGGGTCGCACTACCATACCAGCCCGCACTGGATTTTCTGCCACATAACGTGATGGAGAAGTTTGGGCACTACGACCCGGGCAGCTCTTGGCATGCTGTTTTAATCGATCGTTGAGATGGAGAGTTGCGGGCAACCGCAGGTAAGTGTGGCATAAAGAAAAAAGAAGAAAGGGTAGCGTCCCCTTTTTCCAACCTTATTGAGGCGACAGGTTCCGCAGCATACCCTCAGCTCTCCTTGGCCCCTTGAAACCCTATAGTGGAGCTCAAGTCTAACTATTTCGCCCCTTCTCTCATCCCTCTATAGGGGGTCTGAACCTCGTGATGCAGCACGGCTACCACGGTTCAACTACTTGCAAAAAGTGAATTGATCTTACCATCCATCTATGATAGGGGAGCAGAAAAGTGTTTTGATTGAAGCTGCACGAGCGAAGCATCAGAGATTTGTTAGCTCTTTGGAGCCAACCCGTTTAGCCGATTTCGAAATGAAAAAGGCAAGCAAAATCTTAGACCCTTCTTTGCAGTTTTCGCCACAAAACAAAAACATATGTTCCGACGATTTTCTTTGGAAATCGAATTTAATCTAGAAAACTAAAACCCACCCCAAACTATGACAGAAATTACAACTAAAAAAACTGCTGGATTTGTGCCTATGACTCCAATCGGAACTTCAAACGACACCGATGATCAAAGTTCACAAAGCTGCTTGAGAAAATCTGACGCGAGTCAACTTCAGGAACTTACTTTTGACAGAGAGCATCTTTCGGATGAAGAACGTCGTTGGCAGGAAGGACTACTTCGCTGGGAGGAAAAAATACGGTCAAACCTCTCCAGTCTTGAAGCAGATCTGGAACAATTTGGAAGAGACCGAATTGCTAGAATCAAAGAAAAATGCGCCGGGAATATTTAGACGCGCCGTTCTATTTGCAATCCTGTTCCGGGGCTACTCGAAAACACCTCACTCAGCGGCCAACCAGTTGAAGCGTGGCAGTTCGGCAATCTTCCAAAAAAGTTGCGCGCAAGGGCCGAGAAAGTGCTAAAATTCAAAGTCTTGCTGGGAGAAAAAGTAGCCCCGGTACAGCAAGAAGCAAGAAAATTGAGCCCTCAAGCGCAGATCGCCAAGCGTGCCTTGAAGCGTACGGTGCGTGGAAAGAGGCGCTGAAGCGGCATTGCTAGCAAAACGTTGAGAACGTGGTGCAAAAACTTGGAACGCGGCGATTTGGAGCGCGAAGCTATGCTTCGCCTAAAGCTCCGTTGACCTCCGTAACAGTATAGCGGACCTGGAAGGTCCGCGGTCCCAGTTCAGCTATGAGCGCGTAGGGATTGCAGTGCTACTTTTGGTTTATTAACCCACCTACCTACATCTCCGCTGACGAACACCAGAGCGGAGAACTCGCCCTCACTAGCGTGGTTTATAAGCTATGTTGAGCGCGCGCGAGTTTATGTTTTCGGGTACGTGCACGAGCAGGTGCACGTTCACGGCCCGATATCATCAAAAAGCACCCACTAAAAACGTCGAAGACCCATTAAAACAAAGGCCCTCTAATAACTGAAAACACCCTCGCAGAGAAAAGACTCTTCATGCGGGCAAACTCCGACAGCGCCACATAACATACCTTGGACCGCGAAGCTCTGCTTCGCCTAAAGCTGTGTTGACGTCCGTAACGGTATAGCGGACCTGGAAGGTCCGCGGTCCGCCGTCGGCTATTCTCTCCTGTCGGCTCGGGTCCCCTGTCAGCGATACCGCGTCCACTTCAGAATTACTACTTGACCACGTCGCCGCATGGCCCTGCATCTAATTCGGTGGTCTCTCTAAAGCGATGATGCGGACGTTCTCGGTCGTTCTTCTCTCTAGCCGCTTCTAGTGCTTCCTTCGCAGCACTAATTTCCGCCTCATCTCCTAACCCACTCATCCGCAGATATTCCAGATTTTCTTGCAGCACAATTATAGGATCGGGTGGCGATGAGAAGTCATCCCGCAGCTCAGGATGTCGAAGATCTCCCAAGGGGGAACTGAACGAATCGTTAAATTCGATTGACTGCGGAGGGACCAAGGAGCCCTTAAACGGGTTATCAGCTAAATCATCGGGTCGCGCTGGGAAGCTTAGCGAATCGTCTCCTCGGAAAGCCTTTGAGGTTGGACTGTCTGTGCGGAGATGGCCCTGCGGGGGATTTGATTCTGACGTTTTCATACCTGGGTTATGGCTACCTCGGGAGTTAACGTAGCCTAATGGGAGTATCAAACTCTTGCCCGCCGGAGAACCTTACCCCAACCTGGAGAACCTAAACGACGCCCCTAGGATGGGAGCGTTTAGTGCGGTTTGGGCGGTACCGTCAGGCTTAGCCGTGCTTAGAGCTGAAGAGCATGGTATCCTACAACTACTACCGGGCCGCTAAAACGGGCGAAAGACCGGTTCATGCGTTTGGTTACTGAGGAAAGTCTACACCGTATGATTTCACTTAAATCGAATCCATTCCAGGCCCTTGCTCTCAGCGCACTCATCTTAACGGGTTGCGAGCGGCCCAGTCCGAATGAAAAGGTTGCTTCAGCAGAGCCCCCAAAGCCCGAAGCGAAAACAAATAACCTTCCTTGGCCCAAAAACGACCCGCTGTTAGAGCACGATATGGCGAAGGTCTACGCACACATTACGATTGCTGAGGAGGCTTTGCGGACATCGGTCGATCCTACAACTATTAAGAAATTGACAGACGCAATACCTGCTGGGCATCGGGCCGAAGCAACGAAGCAACTCCAGAGGTTGATGGTAAAAACTGCCAGCGAGCATCTCGAACAAGCCATAACCCTCTGGACAAACTATCCATCTGCGATTGCACAACACAAGGATACCATTATCCTCTCAGGCGTTGTCGAGCAGCTTCGTCTTAAGCAGGACACAGGGATGTCCACTGACGAAGCGATCCCTCTGGCGCGAAAGTGTCAAGACAGCGCTATGTTATTACAAAAAGAGTTTGGCGATGAGCCCGGGCGACATCCGTGATTGTAACGGCCGCCTACCTCTGAGCAAACTGCTACCGATATTCTGAGTCCCGCGCGTTGTCTCTTCTCTCAGATTGAAAGATGACATCGAGAGCGCTGATGAACTTTTTTTATTTTCTTTCTAGCCTCGCTACACAGAGCACTGTAATCTCTGCCTTCGCTTATTTAGAAAACACTCCCGGTATAGTTAAGGAGAAAGCTCGTTCATGTCATCTGTTGTTTCACCCGAATCAGAGAATACTACTGCAGCTTGCTATGTTTCTGACGCACCAGCCGGGGCGACTAATTCGCAAGAGATGATTCCAGGGAACCCAACAGAGTTTGCGCGCTGGTTTCAAGGGCAATTTCCTACTATCCCTTTCAGGTCAGCGCTTGCTGTTATTCGCCTCGCTGCTGATAAGGCAACCGTTCCCTTTATCGCACGGTACCGCAAAGAGCAAACAGGAAACCTTGATGAAGTAGCGATCGGAAATACTATCGATGCACTTAGCAAGTGGACGAATCTCGTTGAACGGAAAGCGTTTATTATCTCTGAGATAGATAGTCAGGGGAAACTTACTCTAGAGCTAAAGGCACAAATCGACTCTACATTTGACCTGCTGCTCCTTGAAGATCTCTACCTGCCCTACAAACGGAAGCGAAAAACAAAAGCCACTATCGCCCGTGAGGCGGGTCTTGAGCCGCTCGCCCACTGGATCTGGGATTGCGCGCACGGCCAATCGTGGGATCAGAGCGAAACGCTTGATTCCAAGGCAGTAGGGTTTATCAATAACGAGCTAGGAATAGCGGACGCTCAAGCTGCCATTCAGGGTGCTGAAGCAATCCTCACTGAGCGCCTTTCAGAGGTGCCTGAATTGCGCCAAGAGGTCAGAACTCAGCTATTTGCCCACGCGCACCTCGCTTCAGCGAAGGGCGAAAAAGCCAAGATACCGAGTAAATTCGACCGCTACTTTGAGTACAGTGAATCTATCCAAGCTCTATTGAAGCGCGAGAGCAGCCACCGATACTTAGCTCTTAAGCGCGGCGAAGCAGAAGGAGAGCTTACTCTATCAATCGGCAGCGCCCCGCAAAACGAGGCACTCATCTCGAAGCTTCTCGCTATGTACCAAGCGCACGCCTGCCCTAGCAAAGGCACCCCCGGTGAAAAGTCACTCCTGCTGGCGGCCAGGCTTGCTTTTAAAGTGTATGTGCTGATGTCGATTGAAACCGAGATTCACTCTTCCCTGCGGGAAATTGCTGACTCAGCCGCCATTGACGTGTTTAGTGAGAACGTTCGAAAGGTTCTCCTTGCAGCCCCGCTTGGAACCAAATGCGTACTCGGTGTTGACCCAGGACAGAGAACTGGATGCAAGCTTGCGCTTGTCAATTCAACCGGTCAGTTTCTTGCCAGTGGTGTAGTCTACCTCCTCACCGCAGAGCAGCAAGCACAGGCTTCGGCACAGCTTGCAACTGTTCTTCAAAACGGCAAGGTAGAAGCTATTGCTGTTGGAAACGGCACAGCAGCACGAGAGACAGAGAAGTTCCTGCGCGACACAGTGGTTAAACTCAAACTACAGATCCCCGTTGTTATGGTGAGTGAGTCGGGAGCAAGCATTTACAGCGCTAGTGAGGTAGCTCGGGAAGAATTTCCTGACCTCGATGTTACCGTGCGCGGTGCCATCTCAATAGCACGGCGACTTCAAGACCCGCTTGCCGAGCTTGTTAAGGTGGACCCAAAGAGCATCGGCGTAGGACAGTACCAGCACGATGTCTCTCAATCATCACTGAAGAACGCTCTAGAGAGAGTTGTTGAATCGTGCGTGAATACCGTTGGTGTAAACGTAAATACCGCCTCGAAGCACCTGCTCGCTTACGTATCTGGAATCGGTCCATCGCTTGCAAACTCGATTGTTGCGCATCGCAGCGCCAAAGGGCTCTTTCAATCACGTGCAGACCTGCGGGATGTCCCGTATTTTGGCGAGCGCGCGTTTGAACAGGCAGCAGGATTTCTTCGTATTTCAAACGGCACTCACCCGCTTGATAACACGGGAGTCCATCCTGAAAGGTACAAAGCACTTGAGTCGTTTGCGGCTGAGAACGGAACAACTCTGCAGGACCTTCTCGGTAGCGGCGTTGTAAAGCTCAAAAACAACGCACAACTAAAGCAGCTCCTGGGAGACTTCACCTTTAACGACATTATCCAAGAGCTTGAGAAGCCAGGACGCGACCCGCGCTCTGAGTTTGAGTATGTGAAGTATAGAGACGACATTCACGAGCTAACAGATCTAAAGCCTGGCATGCTTTGCACCGGTGTTGTGACCAATGTGACAAATTTCGGCGCCTTCGTTGATATCGGTGTGCACCAAGATGGCCTCGTGCACATCTCGCAGCTAAGCGACAGCTTCGTAAAGGACCCGCGCGCAGTGGTAAATCCAGGCGACAAGGTTCAGGTCCGAGTTGTAGAGGTAAACCTTGAGAAGCGCCAGATAGCGCTTACGATGAAGAAGAACGCTGAAGTAAGCGCGTCTAAGCCAACTGGGCCTAACGCTTCCACTGGTGCAGCTAAATCTGTCACTCGGTCACGCAGCAACGATTCAGGACAGCGCCGACCGCCTGGGGCACCGCCTAAGCCTGAAACGATTGGAAACAATCCGTTTGCGAATCTTGGAGCGATGCTGTCGGGGTCAAAGCGGTAGGAAGATGCGTTCTGTGCGCATTAAACGTACGCAAGAATCATCAGGTCCTCCAAGTAGCTCAGGCTGGATAGCGTCTCTTCTTGAGACTGACTTCAATCTCCCAGATGTGGATGACTACCACTGTCGCGCCCTACCGCGTCACCTGCTTGAGCACACTCTCAGGATCAACCGGTGCGCCGTTCTTGCGAACTTCGAAGTAGAAATTACGCCCCTTCTTATCAAGCTCAGACGTCGCGCCAAGCACCCCATCTCGCTCGATGGCATCTCCCTTCTTGACCGCAGCAGATCCTAACCGTCCATAGAGTGAGTAACTTCGTGCGCCGTGATCGAGCACAACAACTGTCTCGTATGCCGGCATCGTGCCAACGTATGCAACTTTGCCATGAGTTATGGCGTGCACCTTCGCCCCAACGGGAGTACTGTATTCAAGCCCCTTACTAAAGATCATGTCGGCGAAATCAGAGACCTTTACCTTTCCAAATTTCTGTAGAACCTTCCCCGATACTGGGCTTACAAGGCTAAGCCCCTGGGTGAAGATCCCTTGAGGCGCAAGACCGACCCTAGCCCGCACGCTATCGCTTTCTGGCTGTACGGTATCTCGCTTATCTTTAGGATCCTTTGTATCGATACTGGGCTCTTCTCGCACTGCTCCGGTTGTAGTGTCTCCACCGGTGATAGACGACATCAGCGCCTCAAGCCGCTCGCCCTCTGCGCGCAACTTAGCGAGGGATTTCTGAGCGGCACGCTGCTTCTGGGTAATTTTGTCGGCAACGTCTTTGAGAGCGACTAACTGCTGCTCTATCTCTGCTCGTTTTGCAGTCACATCACCTTTTAACCGCTCTCCTTCATCGATCGCATCGCGCAACTTCTGACGATAACGCATGAGGTCCTCGACTGCATCCTTGATACCTTGAAAACGGGCCTGGTCCTTGTGTCGAACAGCCCGCACATACACTGCAAATCGCTCAAGCTCTGGCCCCTGAGATCTCCACGCAAAAAGCGGACTTACCGAGGGAGCAGCACCAGTGTAGAGAGCTTTTAACCGGTCTTGATTCCGCGCGTGTTCGGCGGCAAGGCGCTCTTCTGCCACCTGAACCTGTCCTTTAAGCTTATCACTCTCTTTAGCTAGGACTGAGATCTTGGATTGTATACGCTGGTCATCACCCTTGAGCTTTACGATAGTACCCTCGAGCTCCTTGCGTTGCTTCACCAGACCGGTAAATTCGCTGCGTAACTTCTCGATCTCCTTCTCGGTGGTAGTAACCTCAACTCGTATTCGCTCTAAGCTTACACCCAGTGATTTATCCTGCGCGGTTGCTGTATGCCCAGGACCAAGCGCCAGCGAAACACCCGCCAGAGAAGCGATTACAACTCGTAGAAAGGCTCCTGCCATTCGAATCACGCCTCTGAAAGGAACCTTCTGACTGCTAGGAAGCTTCCGCTCATGCCGACAGCAACCCCCGCTACCAATATCCATACGACCGTGGAGAACGATAAGAATTGGAAGTACGGGAAAACTGTCGCCAAAACCTCTGTCTTAAGTAGAGCCCCTCGCACGAGGAAGAACACAACGAATACAAGCAGCAGTCCGCACACAGCCCCCAATACCCCTTGCACTGCTCCCTCGAGCACGT
>JBIIHY010000219.1:0-5663 GCA_044235305.1 Bdellovibrionota bacterium | reverse complement strand
CATCGGTACAACGAACTATGCGCGTGAGAAGGTTCTGCTTCAGAGGCTAGAGGCAATTGCTGCGGCCTCTCGTGCTGGACAGGAGATGTCAGCAGATCAGAAGAAAGAGTGGGAGTCGATTCATAAAGAGCTACGCTCGATCTGGGTGTCAGATGACTTTACCCGACGCTACGAGAAGCAGGGTGGAGTCGGTCTCAATGCAACAACGGACAAGGAGTTTACGAAGTATTTCATCAATCTTCCGCGGTCTGCGTTTGAGCTGTGGTGTCAGATGGAGTCGGATAGACTCATCAACCCAGTGATGCGTCAGTTCTATCAAGAGCGCGATGTGGTGCTTGAAGAGCGGCGTATGCGCTTTGAAGACTCTCCAGGAGGGAAGCTTTACGAACTGCTGCTTGGTGTAGCGTACCAGCGTCACCCGTACCGCGATCCAGTAATTGGGTACGAACACGATATTCGGCAGCTTACAGCGACAAAGCTTGAGAGTTTTCGCCGACGTTTTTACAACCCGCGCAACATGGTTGTGAGTGTTGTTGGACGGGTGAATCCTGATGAGGACATAAAACTGATAGAGGAGTATTTCGGTGCTATTCCAGATGCTGGTCCGGTGACACGCGATGTTCCGGCTGAGGTGGCTCAGCAGGGAGAGCGTCGCGTATCGCTTAAGCTCAAGGCTTCGCCAGAGCTCATCGTAGCGTATCAGAAGCCGAACTATCCGCACCCGGATGATGCGCCGCTTAGCGTCGCAGCAGAGATCCTCGCGGGTGGCCGTATCTCGCCGCTCTATGTTGAACTTGTAAAGAGGCGACAACTTGCTGCTGCCGTTGATAGTGAAGAGGGGCCAGGAGTTGCATACCCGAATTTGCTGATGTTTGCTGCAACACCTAAAGCTCCGCATTCATCTGAGGATGTGCTCACTGCGTTTGACAGTGTTATTGCGCGTTTCACTAAGAGCGGTCCGACCGAGGAGCAGCTCGTTGTTGCGCAGCGCTCGATAGGGATGGATTACCTGGCGCATCTGCAATCAAATCAATCCCTGGCGCTTGATCTCGCGTCAGCAGAGCTCGTTTTTGGAACGTGGAAGGCCTCCGTGGAGTGGTACGACAAGATGAAAGCTGTGACGTTAGCTGATGTTAAGCGGGTGTCAGAGCAATACCTCACTCCTGAGCGCAGGACTGTGGCAACGATTGAACGATAGTAGATCGAGGGAACTATTTGTGAGTAAGCGTGTATCAATTCGGCGGTTGCTTGGTTCGCTAGTTGTAGCGTCGTGTCTTGCGGGCTTGGTAGGGTGCGTCCCGCCGATGCGAGTGGTTGCGCCTCCGGCAGTAACGCGCGCGGATGAGGTCGCCTCGTTTAAGCCAGAAGCGCCTGAGCGGTGGCAGTTGGCTAACGGATTAACAGTTCTTTTTGCGCGTGATCGTGAATTGCCGATTGTACGCGGTAAGCTCTTTCTGCGTGGTGGAGCGTTGTGGGCTCCTGAGCAGATGCCGGTGGGAGCGGTCGCAGCGATGGGAGAGCAGATGCGCAGTGGAGGAGCCGGAGAGCTTTCCGCTGATGCGCTTGATCGAGAGCTTGAAAAGCTTGCGGCGAGTGTGTCGTCGTCGTTCAGCGCAGAGTTCGGTGGCGTAGGGTTTGGCGGATTGAGCTCTGATTTCGAGCGACTATTTGAGATATTCTCTGATGTCGTTCTGCGTCCGCGCTTTGAACACGAGCGGCTCTCGCTGTACAAGGGGCAGGCCCTGGAAGGGATTCGGCGGCGTGTAGATGATCCCGGCACTGTTACTCGAATAGCTTTTTCGCAGCTTTTGTACGGCGACACGGTATACGGACGAGTTTCTAAAGAGCGCGACGTGCGCGCACTTAACCGCGAACACCTCGCAGCGTTGCATACACAGTTTGTCGTCCCCGATGGTGCTATCCTTGTTATCACTGGCGACGTCGAAAAGGAGCGGGTCGCGGCTGTCGTCGAGAAGGCGTTCGGTGCGTGGAAGCCACGTGGATCCTTACTTCCGCCACCCCCTGCGGTTACTCATCAGCCTAAGCCCGGAATTTACTTTATTGAACTTCCATTTTCACAGGCCTCAGTTGAATTCGGGCAGCTTGGAGTTAAGCGCTTGTCTCCCGACTGGCCTGCTATCGATGTCTTTAACGAGGTGTTCGGCGCTTCAGGTTTCGGGTCACGCTTGATGAATAAAGTTCGCACTGAGCTTGGGCTCTCGTACGGAGTCGGTGGCGGAATCTCTGCGGGGCCTGTGCGCGGGGCGAATTATGTTTTCCTGCAGACTAAAGCAGAGTCTGTTGCCCCTGCAATTGAAGAATCTATGAAGGTTCTCGTTTCAATGCAGCGTGAGGTTCCGACTGAAGAGGAGATGCAGGAGAAAAAGGCAGCTATTAGGAATTCGTACGTCTTTAATTTTGATTCGCTGGATGACATAGCACTGCGAGCAGCGCAGCTTGAGTTGCTTCAGTATCCCGCTGACTACGATCACACATTTCTAGCAAAGATAGGCGCTGTAACCCCCGAGCAGGTGCGAGAGGTAGCCTCTACCCGATGGTCGCCCGAGTCGTTTATCATAGTCGTGGTGGGTAACGAGGCAGCGTACAACGCGTTAAAGAGGGCCGCGCAGGAGTCCGGATCACCCTTAAGGTCGTTTGCGCTAGAGAAACTGGGTTTTGATAGCGCTATTGTGGTGCAATAAGTGACGAACCGTCATCATACAGAGACGATGAATAATCAGAAGGTCACAAAATGTGCTGACTTTAGCGTTTCGGCGTGGCTACTACGAGCCGGACGGATTGGTGCTGCCTGCGGTTTAATCGCTTCAGTTTCAGCGTGTACAAGTAATCGACCTGTTGAGGGGCCCGATAAGATGTTTGTGGGTGAGGCTGTTGGGGCGCTTCAAGGCGCTGGTGCAGGTGCAGTCACTGGTGCTCAGTTAACTGCTGGAGCAGGCCCTGGCGCGGCGGTTGGAGCCGGTCTGGGAGCAGTAGTTGGAGCTATCCACGGCGCTGTAGCAGACGCCAACGAAGATGTGGCGATGCGTACCGAGAAAGAGATCAAAGAGCAGCAGGGTCGAGCGGCTGCTCAAGAGATCTTAGCCGAGCACTATAAGCGTCGCCTAGCATTGCACCCAAGTAGGGATATCTTCCCAGCCGACCTCTTCTTTGATGGCGATGACGTAAAGGTCTGTCAGTCAGGGCTTGCTGTTATTAAAGAGCTGGCGCGCATGAGTGAGAAAAGGTTACCGTACTCAAGCTTAGTGGTGGCTGTGTACTCAAAAGGCGCTTCCCCAGAATCTCAGTATTCCCAACACTTAACCGAGGAGCGAGCAAAAGAGTTCGCTAATCAGTTAATTCATGCTGGAATGGAGCCTCGAAGGATTCAGACCAGGGCGGTGGTGGTGGATGCACCAGTGGTGATAGACCCCCTTGATAATCCTACCAGATACAATCAAGCTATAGAGATAATTGCGATAGATCGGTGATGATATGAAAAAGAAAGAAGCAAAAGGTAAAGAAACAGAAGAGGCTATGAAGGACGGGACCGAGCTTTCACAGATAACCAATAAGGGCGAACTCAAAGCGTTCATCACAGATGTGCGTGATCGTCTCTTGAAGGATCAAGCAGCGCCTATCTTTGCGATGGCAGCGATGCAGCAGGTTATGAACCTCGATACGATTTATGATCTCCTTGATAATCAAAACAAAGAGATCCTCCAAGAGATCTGGGTCAAGCTTTCTCAGTCGGGTTTTAACCTACGCAAGCCACCACTTCTCTTCGGAGATGCTGAGGCGTAGTAGTCTCGGAGCTGCACATTAATTAAGCTTTAGGCGGCGGAGCTTCAGCGCCGCTAACCGTGCTTCACATTGAAAAAAGCCTAGGGAAGCGCGGCAAAACCCCTCCCTGCTGCGAAAGCTGATCTTGGGTCGCTCTTCGATTTTTGGCACGTGGAAAAATCCTCCATGTATCTCAGACTTCGGCGAGCTCAGTCGAGTCGCGGATACACGTCCAGTTTTTCCCCGCACCAAAAATCGAATATCAACCCAACCTCCACTTTCTCGCTACGGGTAGGTTTTGCCGCGCTTCCCTAGAGGGCGCACATCCTATAACGGGAGGACTTCTCGTTATTGCTGTGCTACTCTATGACACGTCTC
This sequence comes from Bdellovibrionota bacterium, assembly GCA_044235305.1. Lineage (GTDB taxonomy): Bacteria > Bdellovibrionota_C > UBA2361 > UBA2361 > OMII01 > OMII01. Next base: position 1,505 of record JBIIHY010000219.1, on the reverse strand, counting down.
AAGCGTTCGCCCGTCGCGCTGACGATATCCCCCTCGTTCATTGTCGGTGCATAGCGTCGCTTTTACAGGTATTTCTGGCGAGAATGATGTGAGTTCGGTAGTCGTTCGCAATATAGTAAAAAAGTTTGGTGATGCCACTGCGGTTAAGGGGATCTCATTCTCCGCAGACCGCGGCGAGATCGTGGGGCTTCTTGGTCCAAACGGGGCAGGGAAAACCACTACTATTCACATGATGCTTGGACTTACCTCGCACGATGAAGGGACGATCTCAATCCTTGGATTCCATATGCCCAGGGATCGTTACGAGATCCTTCAGCGGGTCAATTTTGCATCGGCTTATGTGTCTCTACCGGGCAATCTCACTATTGAGGAGGCGCTTTACGTATACGGGAGGCTCTATAACGTAAAGAACCCTAAGCAGCGTGCAAAAGAAGTGCTCGCAGAGTTAGAGGTAGACCTCGATCCAAAGAGCTTGATCGGTATGCTTTCTGCGGGACAGAAAACGCGACTTAATCTCTGTAAAGCGCTTATCAATAGGCCTGAAGTGCTGTTTCTCGACGAGCCTACAGCGAGCTTAGATCCCGATATTGCGATAAAAGTACGGGCGCTTTTAAAGAAGCTACGGCAAAGCTACGAGACCACGGTGATCTACACCTCACATTATATGCACGAAGTCGAAGAGCTGTGCGACCGAGTGATCTTTCTTGCGCGCGGTTCAATCGTTGCAACTGGTACACCACAAGAGATTCGGGATCGTTCACAGCTACGAAACCTGGAAGAGGTGTTCGTTTCAATTGCGCGTGATGGTGAGCTGCGTGATAGCCAAGAGGTGCCCAAGGAATGATTTCACGAGTTGTTGGAATGGTACTGCGGTACCTGTTTATTTATAAGCGCTCGAAAATTCGAGTGGCGGAGCTCATATTTTTTCCGTTGATGGATCTCCTTGTATGGGGGTTTGTCACCATGTACCTAGAGCAGGTAACCCAATCAAAGGTTGTGCTCTTTATGCTGGGTGGCATAGTGCTCTGGGATGTGTTTTTCCGTGCGCAGCAGGGTGTTGGGATGTCGGTGCTGCAGGAGATGTGGGTTGGGAATACCCTTAACCTTTTCGTGTCTCCGCTTCGTCCGCGTGAGTTGGTGTTAGCAACGGCTCTGGTCGGCTTTATCCGTGCGCTTATCACTAGCACTGGATTAAGTGTAGTCGCGTACATCTTATACTCCTTTAATGTGTTGCAATTGGGTGTAGGGCTCATTCCACTTTTTGGTTCGCTACTTTTTTTTGGTTGGAGCGTTGGACTCTTCACCTCAGCCCTTATTTTACGGTACGGCGAGGCGGCTGAATCGTTGGCCTGGATAGTACCGTTTGTGGTTCAGCCATTTGTTGCGGTTTTTTATCCGGTTTCATCGTTACCCTCAGCATTGCAATCGTTTGCAGCCCTCTTTCCGTGTACCTACATCTTTGAGGGGATGCGGGCAGTGTTGAGTAGCGGCGAGGTCCCTTGGTC
>JBIIHY010000218.1:0-5698 GCA_044235305.1 Bdellovibrionota bacterium | reverse complement strand
TCTTTGGCTAAGTGAAATACTTGCCTTCAATGCACCACGACCACGAGCCGCCTAAACTTTATTTGGATGTAAAGCCTATTTAGGGATTGACCCCGTGAACGTGCACCTGCTCGTGCACGTAAGAACCTCGTTTTTAGCCTGAAACTCAGCGGGTAATGCCGTAGCTCTGCCCGCTACTACAAACTAATTTCGCCGATGAGCCAAAGTTCTTATGCGCCATGCCACACATAGACGAACGCCACTACCGTAGCTCCGCTTATCGCGAGAAGCTCGTTGAGCACCTCTTTATCGGGGGGCTTTTGCGCTGGTGTTGGGTAAGTGACGCCGCATGCATCGATGTCTTGAAGCCCGAAGTTGATCGTACGGGGTACGATGTTGTGCTTCAAAGCGGTCACATCGTTCGGCATATGCAGCTTAAAACCTCCCTTGAGAGCAGTCATAGTAGGTCAGTCACCATCAATGCGGCTCTAGCCCTGCAAGCAAGCGGGTGTGTCGTGTGGATCGTTGTCGACGACAGACTCGAATTCAAGGAGTTCCGCTGGTTCGGCGCTGAACCTGGAGTGCCGCTTCCATCGCTATCACGGTTTAAAGAGGCGAGGAGTACTCGCGCGAATGCACAGGGGGTCAAATCGCAGCGGGCTAATACCAAGGTCGTACCGAAATCAGAGTTTCAGAGTCTTCGAGACATGCGTGAGCTTCACGATAGGCTTTTCTCTGGACTGCGGACTACTTGAGGGCCTTAAGCCCGATATTGCGCTCGAGCATAGCTCCGGTGGCAAAGGTTGAAAAGGCGCTCTGGATCATATCGTCTATCAGCTCCGTGTAGAGCACGCGCGGATGAGATTTCGCCCACAGGTAAAATGCACACGAGCCCGGAAAGGCATTCAGTTCATTGAAGTACACGCTGCCCGTCGCTAGGTCCACGATGAAATCCAGGCGCGCTACACCAGAGCAACCAAGGAGTGAGAATGCGTGCTGTCCGTACCTGAGCACTGACTCTTTGATTGAGCTGTCGAGATCCTGTGGATCGATAACGCGTGATAGACTAGCCATCCCTTGCGAAGGCCCGCTCTTCTTTCCGCCATCGCGTAGGTATTTCTCTTCATATGATAATACCCCCGACTGAGACACAGGAATCTCAACCACTGAGCACTCAGCGTGCCCATCCACTAAGCGAACCGAGACATTGACCTCCATAATGTCAGTCACGCACGGCTCTATAAGTGCAGCTGTGTCGTAACGGAAAACCTTAGCAAGAGCTGCTGCGAGATCTTTCTCCTCTGCGACCTTCGACACTCCGATACTAGAGCCCAGGTTGCACGGCTTAACGAAGAGCGGGAATGTAGTAAAGCCTTCTTGCTCGGCCACCCATCGAACAACCTCACCAATACCTTCGCGCGCGTCGTCTCGGAGGATTACAAGCGCTGGAAGGACCGGCACGCCGTGCGCCTGTAGGTACATCTTACAGGTGTACTTATTCATCGTAAGTGCTGAGGCAGTAACATTCGAGCCGGTGTAGGGGATCCCGGCTAACTCAAAGAGCCCTTGCATACAGCCGTCTTCCCCGTACTGTCCATGAAAGACGGGGAGGAAACAGTCGACCGGGATAACGCTCTCTTCAAAGGTTTGCGAGAGGGTGCTTAACAGCGAGCCTTGATTGCGATTAACCTTAGTTAATCCTCCAATTCCAGGCCGCGGAACGAGAGTTACCTCCTGGAGCGAGGAGAGAGCGGAGGGGACCTTCTTGTAAAAGGGACGCTCAAGAAGCTCTGACCCGGTGTACCACACGCCATCGGGAGCTACATAGACGGGTGTTACTTCATACCGCTCTGTGTCGATTGCAAGCATAAGCTGCAGGGCGGAGATAACTGAGATCTCATGCTCAACTGAGCGTCCACCGAAGATAACTGCAACCTTTGTCTTTGGCTTGATACTCATGGCATCTAGAACCTCACCTTGTTTTCGTGCAGATCGGGGAGGTCATTCTCAAGCAGCACTACATCACCTGCTGCCTGCACCTCAGAGAGGATCTGGAATGCCTCATCGCGGGTATCAACTACGCGCAGTTTATCGCGGTCATACTGGCAATCTTGTAGCCCCGCCAGCAGCGCTTCGCGGTTTGATTTTCCGACAACGATTACGAGGTCGCACACCCCGGCTGCAAGCGCTGCTATGCGGCGATTCTCTTCGTACTGCTTATCGCCAAGTTCAATCATACCGGGGGTAATCAGAATTCGTCGCTTTGCTCTTACCGCTGATAGCACCTCTAAAGCAGCCGCAAAGCCAGTCGGATTTGAATTGTAAGCATCGCGCAGAAAAGAAACACCGGCAGATCTATCAAGCACCAGCCGATTATCAACCGGCTCGAGTGAGGCAAGGCAGGCAACGGCATATTCAGGATCTGCGCCAAGAGCACAGGCGAGCGTGAAAGCGCCTAGGATATTGGAGATAGCCGGTCGCCCCAAAAGAGGAGTCTTTGCGGGAAAGGTGTGCCCGTTCCAATGGACTGTGAAAGCTGAGCCATCCTCGCCAAATGTCACGTCGCTTGCGTGGCAGTCAAGGTGGCCACACCCAAGGTCCAGTCCGTACAGCAGTGTTGTCGCTCTGTCATACTGGCGCGCCATTCTTCGTGCGCCAGGGCTGTCACCGTTGCACACCAAGATACCATCAGTGGGTAGCCCCTGTGCTATCTCTGATTTTGCACGGTAGACGTTCTCTTCCGACCCGAAACGCTCGAGGTGCATGATCCCAACGGCAGTAACGAGGGCTGCCTTAGGAGGCGTGAACTCGCATAGCCGAGAGATAGACCCAACGTTGTAAGCACCCATCTCAATTACTGCATATTTATGATAGGGCTTAAGCTCTTCTCTGATGGTGCGGGTAATCCCCATCACGGTATTTATACTTTTCTTAGGCCAAAACGTAGGCCCGATGCAGCGTTGGAGGAGATCTGAAAGAGCCGCCTTGGCGCCGGTCTTACCGTAGGAGCCGGTAATTCCAATAATAAATGGATCTACCTCAGCTAGAATCCGCTTTGCGTCGCTGTAGTAGTGCTCCTGAATACGCCGCTCAAGGGGCGAGAGCAGGTTGTTTGCTACCATAAGGAGCCACGGGGGAGTTTGGACTATGAAGACTAGATACAGCGCGGTAACCGCGTAAAGGAATATAGACGACCACGGAAAGAGCAGCATGCAAAGCGCAAGAGGAGCTACAAGCAGAATCAGAAGCGCCCAGCCAGCAAGATAGATCTTGCGAGCCCGGTCGGTCATATTGAGCTTTAGCTTACCGAAAGTACGCGGATCCTGCTCAACAAAGAAGGCAATAATGATGAGCGCCGCAACGCAGAAAGAAGTCGCGAGAAAGACGGGAAGCGGGGAAGCAAAAATGAGCCCGACTATTAGGCTCGCTACGATGGTGAGCGTGCCGCGAGTGTCGAAGGCGTTGTTGCGCTTAATCCAGTGTGTAAAACGGCGCTGGTTGTATTCTTCCTGCTGGAAGAACCTAAGGTAAGAAAGCAGGCGCCGCCCAGCAAAGGCAGTCGCTGCTGCAACCAGAGTTATGCACGATAATTTAACCAGCACTAGAAACACCTCTACCGCTACTCTCTGCTACGCCTACACCCACCTCGGCTAAGAAATCCGAAATCCTTGTCGCCAGCAGGTGGCTCCCAACATCGCGAAAAGGCTCATGCCCGCGGTGCGGCAGTACAAGCAAAGTAGAGCCCTCAAGTAGCTCGTGGTATCTGTGCCCGATCTCAACTGGCGCTTGCTGGTCACTCTCCCCCCAGATTAACAGCGTAGGAGCTTTTATTGCAGTCGCCTCCGGCGTTAGGTCTTCGTTTACCGCCTTTACCAAAGTTTTCCGAAGCTTCCCCGCTGATTTGTAATCCCGCGAACCGAAGCGGGGAGCTAGGTAGTGAGGGAAAAAACGTGAGCCGGTGAGCCCATCAATACGTTTCGCTACGCTAACCAGCAGCTTAATAAAGCGCGAGCGCAGAATATCTTTAAGGGGACGGGTGTATGGTAGGCCGGGTGTGCCGATAAGTACCAGCGCATGCACCACCTCGGGGTGTGCCGCTGCGTAACGAACCGAGATGCGACCACCAAGAGAGTGCCCAATTAGTGAGCAGCGCTCAATCTGAAGTTTCATCAAGAGGGTGTGCAGAGCCCCAGCGTAATCACCCGTTGACCATCCGCCACCCTCATCCGAGGCACCGTGAGGCAGTGGCGAAGTCCCAAAGCCGGGAAGGTCAAGGAGGATAACTTTATACTCCTCTGAAAGAAGCTCTGCGAGCGGCCGCAGGTCTTGCCGGGAGTGCATCCAGCCGTGCAAGAAAACAAGTGTCGGGCCGCTTGTCCCAAGCTCTTCGTAATGAATCTCAGATGTGTCATTCGCCGACTGCGAAATTACCTCAGGTAACATGCAGGTGATAGTTGCCCATAGAGCGCTTCAGGACAAGGGAGTAGCAACGGTGGTTCGGTAATTTTTTTCTTAGCATACGCCCCGATGTTCATTTTCTGCCTACCCGAAAACGCCCTTATAAAACATAATTACCGTTATGGATTACTCCTCAACGCTCAACGTTAGTCGCTTTAACCATCTGCGGGCCCCGTCACCACTCGATCTCGTCTTGGTTGCTACTGTCCTACTGTTAGTCGGGTTCGGTCTCGTGATGGTGTACTCCACCACTGGAATCGTTTCGCAGGAGAAGCTAGGGGACTCGCTTTTTTACGCCAAGCGTCAAGGATTGTCTGCGCTGATCGGGTTTGTGTTTATGATAGTAGTGAGCCGGACCCCCCTAGGGCTGCTCAGAAAGCTTTCTCCCTACCTGCTTGGGTTGTCTCTTTTACTGCTCTTGCTGCCGCTTACCCCAGGGATAGCAGATCGAGCAGGGGGTGCCTCTCGCTGGGTGAAATTTGGCCCAGTGCGTTTTCAGCCAGCTGAATTCGTAAAGGTGCTAATGGTGGTCTTTATGGCAGGGTACTTCACCCGCCAGGAGCACCGCGTGCGCTCGTTTATCGATGGCATCATTAAGCCTTTCGGTATGGTAGCAATGGTTGCAGCGCTGCTTCTGTTGCAGCCTGATTTCGGCTCTTCGGCGGTTATCGTAACGGTTACCCTCGCCATGGCGCTTGCGTGCGGCGCACGGCTCTCTCACATGGCGCTCTGTACGCTCGGTGTGTGCGTTGCTGCGGCGATACTCGTGTGGATCTCTCCGTACCGAATGATGCGCGTAGTTAGTTTTCTCTCACCGTTCTCGGATACCTCAGGTAAGGGGTATCAGCTTATTCAATCACTCATCGCCGTCGGTACTGGTCAGCTTACAGGAGTTGGTTTGGGCGGTAGTCAGCAGAAGCTATTCTTTCTTCCAGCAGCGCACACTGATTTTATCTTCGCCGTTATTTCAGAGGAGCTTGGCTTTATCGGTGGCTTGTGCGTAATTGCCGGTTTCCTCGTTGTTTTGTGGCGTGGACTATTGCTTGCAAAAGGGGTTAGACATGATTCGTTCCTGTTTGCCATGGCGGTTGGCTTAACCATGATAATCGTAGCTCCCGCGCTCTTGAATGTCGGTGTAGTAATCGGACTCCTGCCTACCAAGGGAATGGTGCTTCCACTTGTGGGGTACGGAGGGTCTAGCCTTATCTCATGTATGGGGGTAGTGGGGCTCCTGCTCGCCGTGAAGCGAGAGGGAGACCAA
>JBIIHY010000217.1:0-5702 GCA_044235305.1 Bdellovibrionota bacterium | reverse complement strand
AGCCCCTGGGCCGGAGCGCCGAGCGCGAAAAAACGTGGGTCGTTAGGGGCGAAGCCCCTAACCCGTCATCCAAATCTTGGCGCAGCCAAGTTTGGATAGGTATCAAAATGCAGCGGGTGAACAGCGGATAAAACAGCCGAAGCGTCTGCAAAAAGAGCGAGCGAAGCAAGCTCAGGCACCAGCGGGGTGAAGCCCCGATCAGGGGCGAGAGGGGCGGCCAGCCCCTGGGCCGGAGCGCCGAGCGCGAAAAAACGTGGGTCGTTAGGGGCGAAGCCCCTAACCCGTCATCCAAATCTTGGCGCAGCCAAGTTTGGATAGGAATAAAATGGAGCGGGTGAAGAGATTCGAACTCTCGACCTCTTCCTTGGCAAGGAAGCGCTCTAGCCAACTGAGCTACACCCGCATGGGACGGTGATACTTATTGTAACTGTTCTTATTTGTCAACCTTTTACCCCCTGCAACCTGTTCGCGAACTGATCCAAAGCTTACGCAGCAGTCCTGCTAAGGGGCTGTAAATTCCAGGTAAAATTGGCTATCATAAGGAAGCATAGTGTTTCACGAGACCAAAATTATGACAGATTCATGGGATGAGCGCCGAAAAGGACAAGAGGACTTCTACTTCGAGAAAGCAAATAAAGATGCCCTCGCTCGTCTCGCCCGGCGCAAGGACCAGCCAGCACGCCTAAGCCCTGCAACCGGCTCTCCGATGCAGCAGCTTGCTCTTCTAGGGGTAGTGGTCGACGTCTGCTCCGACTCAGGTGGGGTATGGCTCGATGCTGGAGAGCTTGAGCAACTTACCCAAGCAGCAGACGGCTCCCCAGCAACCCTACAAAACTTTATTGGCGCGCTCCCCAAAAAAACCAGTGCAGTTACTGCGAAAGATGTATTCCTCAGCCCTGTTTCGGGGAATCCACTTGTAACTCAAACTATCGGCGATGTTACGGTGGGCTTCTGTCAGGAATCGCGCGGAATATGGATCGACGGCGGACAATTAGAACGCCTCGTTACATCTGCGCATCAGTCACTAGGCAGCTCGCTTAAGTCATTTATTCTGGAAGTGCTCGGTAAGAAGTAGCGCCCTTGGTAAGATTATTCTTCCCACGAGAGAATAATCTTACCGACATGTTCACTTGACCGCATACGAGCGTGAGCATCTGCAACGCGCTTGAACGAATACACAGAATCTACTATCGGTTTGACGGTTCTGCGCTGAAGCGCTTCCCCGAAACGCGCCACGAAAGCTGCTACCAACTCACCTTTCTCCTCACGACTCCTACTGCGTAACACAGACCCGATCACACGAGCACACTTCTGCATCAGCACGCGCATGTTTATTGCGCAATCAGCTCCGCTCATCGTGGCTATACACACAAGTCTTCCGCGTCGGGCGAGGAGCGCTATATTTCGCTCGCTGTATTCCTTCCCGACGATATCAAGGATTACGTCTACCCCGTCATTGCACCACCCCCTCACCTTCTCAGAGAAATCTTCGGTTCGATAGTTTACTACCAACTCCGCCCCAAGGCCCTGACATGCCCCTCTCTTGCCATCACTTCCAACAGTACAAGCAACCGAGGCCCCTGCGCTCTTAGCAAGTTGAATCGCTGCCGTACCCACTCCGCTTGAGCCGCCATGAATCAGCACCCGCTCACCGGGCATGAGTTCCCCCTCGAAGAAGAGGTTTGTGTACGCCGTTACAAACGCCTCCGGAATCGCAGCCCCCTCAACCATCGAGTACTGAGCTGGAAGACGCATCACCTGACCGTACGGAACAAGCACCTTCTCGGCGTATCCTCCTCCTGCAAGTAGCGCGCACACCCGCTCACCAACAACGAAGGGCGCTGCCGCATCACCGACGGCCTCAACAATTCCTGCAACTTCAAGACCCAAAACGGTAGACTCTCCTGGGGGCGGTGGGTACTTTCCTGCAAACTGCAAAAGATCTGCGCGATTGACGCCACTGGCAGAGACTTTGATAACAAGTTGCCCCGGCGACACAACGAGGTCTGGAGCCTCGACAATCTTAAAATCGCGCGCATCACCATTTACTACGACATCAATAACTCTCATACGCCGTACCTCTCTACTGGGTTAAGCAGCAGACGCTCTGCGATATCCCCGTACTTTGCCTCTATGCTACGCAACCATTCTGGGCGCATCGAATTAGGAAGCACATACATTTTATACACCTGCCGATAGGGATGGAAGAATCGAAGTGCAAACGAGGTAAGATGTACCCGAGAAGCATCAGCACCCCCGTAGTACGGGTCACCAACTATCGGAGCACCTGATCCAGCACAGTGAAGCCTTATCTGGTGCGTTCGCCCAGTGAACGGCTGAGCCTGCACAAGTGAATAACCACCGTCGGTGAGCAAGACGTCCAATCGGGTATGGGCACTCTCTCCTCTCTCGGCATCAACACATCGCAACACTGGATGACGCTGGTCACGAGCGATAGGCGCCTCAACATCGAGCATCTTCCACTCAACCGCTGGAGTAACCAGGGCTAGGTATACTTTTTCAATGCGGTGCTTATCATAGGCTCGCTGCAGAGCACGATTCATGCGCGACGAGCGCGAGAAGAGCAGCAGGCCATCGACCCCTGTGTCGAGTCGCGAGGGTGTGTGAACAGGTGCGCTGAAGTGTTCACCGAGATACCGTGCGAGGTTGTACTTAGCCTGGTCGCGCGCCGGAGTTGTTGGAAGCCCTGGAGGCTTGTAGGCGACACCAAGATCTTCATCAAGGTCTAGGATCCACTCAGCAGAAAACTGCGGATAAAATTCCGATGCCTTAGCTATATCAAAGACAGGCTCGTAGTACTCAAGTCTACAAGGAGGCACTACCTGTGCAGTTGGAGTAGCTGCACGTCCAGCCAGGTAAACTCCGCCCAGCTCAAAGCGCTGAGGCCATGAATCGAGAGCAATATAGGGTAATCGCCTAGCAAGCTCCTCGGCACACGTTGCGGCAACGTCCTCTCCCTCCTCAATCTGAAAGCAGAGACGTTTACTGAAGAAGCTATCCTGTATTCGTTTTGCGTCGATTCCGCCCTCCTGTAGTGGACATTGCTCTGGGACTTTTAGGACAGATAGAGTATAGATCGGGGAAATTAAGTATGCATAGAGTACAGTCCTATGAACGAAGCACATCTGCATCTCATAGTTAATCACCTTCCCATCATGTTCCCTCTTATCGCCGTAATCGTCGCGATTACAGGGATACTATCCAAATCAATTGCCATACAAAGAACTGCCTTCATGCTCTTTACCATCGGGGCAATTACGACTGTTCTTGCGATGTCGACGGGCGAAGGTGCGGAGGATATGGTAGAGAAGATCCGCGGATTTAGTAAGGATTACATCGAAACACACGAGGAGTCCGCTGAAACCTTCGCTCTGCTTTCGTATATCCTGGGCGGCATCTCCGTTGTGGGCCTCGGGGTAAGCTTTAGGCGCCCCACGGCGTCTGCTCCTTTCTCATACCTACTACTCGCTTTTTCCGGCCTTGTGCTATTTTACGGCCAGCACACCGCCACAAGTGGCGGAGAGATACGACACAAAGAGATACGGCAAACAGAGATTCGAGCCAAGCAAGAGACTGCTGCGACTGAATCCTCGGACCAAACATCATCAGACAGATCAAGCTAAGATCTTATCATCAAAGTTTCTCTAGGTTACCGAGACCTCTTACTTAGCAAGTTTGTTAGCTCCAATGCACGCTGTGCATTCATCAATGAGAGGATCTGCCCAATACGCTTCTCTGGCATACGCTCAATAAGCGAGAGACACACCTGCATATCAAGCTGCTCAAGCAGGTGCGCTGCCTCAGGCGGATTCATAGAGCCGTATACATTTGCAAGCTGGTCAAGCTGCGCACTGCGCTGCTTATCGCCCTTCTGGCGCTCAATTTTTAGGCGCTCGGTTAGCTCTTTCAGCTCAGTTAATCGGGCTGCAATGTCGCGGTCGCGATTTACAAGCTCAAGCTCGCGCTGTTCTACGCGAGCACTGCGCTCTTCTAACTCCGCTCGACGATGGTCAAGCGCTGTAAGAACCTTTACCTCTTCTTTACTCCACTGCGGTCCGGTGTTTACCTGGGGAGCGATCGTCGCCGAAGCTTCTGCTCGCTCAACCTCAACAATTCCGGATGCTGCTAAAGCTGACAGCGCTATCTTTGCACAGCAGAAGAGCGAGACCACAGCCACTGCTCCAGCTGCGCCCTGTGGGGTGCGGCCTGATGTACGCGAGAACGCTGAGGTCATCGGCAACCCAGCACCACTACTTCCACCACGCGTTCGCGGCGCAGTGCGCGCTGAACCTTGCGGAGCAGGGGGAGGAAGAGGCTTACCATTCAGGCCGCTTTTAATTGCATCAGCGATCTCCTTAGCAACCTTCGCATTAGCCCCCGTTGACGCCGAGCCCGCTGACTGCGCCTGCGCAACTGCGGCAGGTACAGGCTGACCGCGCTTCGCCATCATCTGGGTCATCGCCTTCTGAAGATCATCGTAAAGTTCGCGCGCTTCCTCGCGGCTAAGTCTTTTCTCTGCCATACGTGCCTCTAACCACCCTTATCTCGTTTTCCGTACCGTTGCACCGTCAACTCATCAAGCTCGGCACCCTCTTCCTTCAAGACGGCCTCTGCATGTTCTACGACGCGCTTCTCTTTAAGCTTCTCTATCGTCTTTACATCTTTGCTTGCGGTAACGTACTTCTCTCTCGCCTCTTCAGCTTCCGCCTCAGCCTTCTCGACCACGCCCTCTTGCTGCTCGGTCGCTTCCTTGACGCGGACCTGGTACTCTCCTACCAGCAGAAGCTCTGATGCAGAATATGTGCCACCCTCTTCTACATGCTGGCGAAGAAATTCTGCCTGTAAATCCTGCAACCTACGTTGCTCTTCATCACGGGTGGCGTTCTTAGCGACAAGTTCTTGACGCGCCTCGTCACACACCCGTTCACGGACATCGAGAACCCGTTGCAAGCGAAACTTAAAGCGCTTCATACCCCTTTATTTCCTTATTACCCTTGGTGAGGCGCCGGAGACTCTACAGGAGCATTGATGACCCCTTGCAGCGCTTCCCAACTCTCTTGAATTGAGCTTGGCGAGTCCGCATCTTGCCTCAGGAATGAGTTCACGCTGTCGATTCGAGCCACTGCGTTATCAACGCGAGGGTTTTGTCCCTGCTTGTAGGCACCGATCGTAATCAAATCCTCTGCATCCTGGTATGCGGCAAGAACATCACGTAGTTTAGATGCCGAACCGATCAGCTCCTTAGGGACGATATCGGACATCACACGCGAGATGCTCTGCAGCACATCGATAGCCGGAAAGTGTCCCTTTTGAGCAAGTTTTCGAGTCAACACCACGTGCCCATCGAGAATACCTCGAACGGTATCCGCCACTGGTTCGTTCATGTCGTCACCTTCAACGAGTACTGTATAGAGCCCAGTAATACTACCCGTACCCTCGCACGTTCCTGCTCGCTCAAGGAGCTTCGGCAAGATTGAAAATACAGATGGAGTGTACCCTCGAGTGCTGGGTGGCTCGCCAACTGCGAGGCCCACTTCACGTTGGGCCATTGCAAGACGGGTCACAGAATCGACCATCAACACTACTTTTTTCCCCTGGTCGCGGAAGAACTCAGCGATTGCCGTAGCAAGGAATGCTGCTCGGATACGAAGCAGTGCAGATTGATTTCCTGTCGCCACTAC
>JBIIHY010000215.1:0-5715 GCA_044235305.1 Bdellovibrionota bacterium | reverse complement strand
AGAAGCCCTGCGAGAGCAGATGGCCCCATCGTGAATCCAACAACGATAGGTGTGATGAATGCTACCAGACCAGGTGCGCGCATCTCAGAGAGAGCGGCCTTGGTTGATATCTCAACGCACCGGGAAACATCAGGCTTTGCACCCTCTTTTCCTTCAAGCAGTCCTGGAATTTCGCGGAACTGACGACGTATCTCAGTTACGATCATACCTGCGGCCTTGCCTACAGATTGCATCGTAAATGCGACCACGAGTCCCGGAAGCATCGCACCAAGGAATACTCCACCGATAAGCATCGGATTGGTGATACTCAGGTCGATTGCCTTATTGTGGGCGATAAACTCCTGAGTGTAGGCACCGAATACTGCGAGAGCCGTGAGGCCGGCAGAGCCGATTGCAAAACCCTTACCGATAGCCGCTGTGGTGTTACCGAGAGCATCGAGCTTATCAGTGATAGCGCGAGTCTCAGGTCCGAGATGCGACATCTCAGAGATGCCACCAGCGTTATCAGCAATTGGGCCGTACGCATCGACTGTCATGATGATGCCCGTTGTGGACAACATCGCAACTCCTGCGAGAGCAACTCCGTATACTCCAGCAAAGTAGTTCGATATCAGAACCGACACTACGATGAGGATAAGAGGAAGTGCTACGCTGCGGAAACCAACTGCGATACCAGTGATTACACAGGTTGCAGGTCCGGTCTTGGACGCGTTGACGATCTCAAATACTGGCTTTGATGACGTATAGTATTCAGTAGTTAAACCGATACCGATACCGCACAGTGTTCCGAAGAGCACTGGCCACCAGAGTACAGCATTTACAGGCGTCACAAAGAAAAACACCAACGATGCAGCAACGAAGAGGACAGATGCGATGAGCACCGCTAGGCGCAACGCTTTCGCAGGGTCTCCGTCCTTCAGAAGAGCCATCCACTTAATTGCAATGAATGAACCGATAGCTCCGAGCAGCCCGAGTGCGAGCGGGGTCGCCATCAGCCAGATGCGGTAATCTGTTTCTAGTGCACCCACAATGGTGCTATCGAAGTTGGTAAGACGAGCTATCTCTGTCACGCTCAACGTTGCAGCAAGAGCCAAGCAGCCGATGATGCACGTAACGTACGACTCAAAGATATCAGCGCCCATTCCGGCTACATCGCCCACGTTGTCACCGACGTTATCAGCGATAACGCCAGGATTTCTGGGATCATCTTCCGGGATACCTGCCTCAACCTTACCTACGAGGTCAGAGCCTACGTCAGCGGCTTTGGTGTAAATACCACCGCCCACGCGAGCAAAGAGAGCTACAGAGGATGCGCCCATTGCGAATCCAATTATCTTTCCGTGCTCAGTCGGAGTTCCGTAGAGCAGGAAGAGTATTCCAACTCCGATAAGACCAAGCGCTGCCACCGTTAGACCCATCACAGCGCCACCATTGAAGGCGACCATGAGGGCCTGGCCAGGCTTGTTCTCAGCAGCGGCTTGAGCAGTGCGAACGTTGGAGATAGTTGCCGCCTTCATGCCGAGGAAACCGGCTAGAAGAGAGCTGCCTGCTCCAAAGAGAAACGCTACTGCTGTTGGGAGGTTTAGAGCCGCCCAAATAGCAAGGAAAGCGCATAATGCAAATATAGTCAGGAATCGAGACTGCTGCCACAGATATGCGATAGCACCGTCTCGGATCGCTGCGCTGATCTCCTGCATGCGCGCCGTTCCCGCTGGTAGCGCTTGAATACTGACGTACATCTTGTACGCCAGAGCGAAGCACACCACGCCAAACACCGGGGTGGCCCACGATAGGTAAAGTAAAGCTGATTGTTCCATTGGTATTACTCAAATCAGATAAGACACTAAGTAAGTGCTTGAAAAAACAAGCGGGGGCGATTGTAACCGTCTGAGCATAGGAGTCAACCCAAGGGTGGTTTTAACACCTATCCGTGTGAGGAGCGTTTGGCTTTAATAAATACAATTAGTTAGGTAGTCGCCCAGGAATATGGTAGCGCGAGGGGGCAACTGGCTGCCTGGGTAGGTGGGGCTATCAGCGCTTCCCTTAGCTGCCCCTCATTAAGCGTTTTGACACGCTGCACCCTCGCTGTTACGGTCGCCTAAGTTTTTCGAGTAAACTCCATTTTTAGAGCCTATCTGCTATGTCATTAAAAGAGATCGGGGTCGCCCCCCCCAAAGGTTTTAGAGATATTCTCCCTCAGGAAACGGCTGTTCGAGATGGCTTGATAGCCTCCATCCTACAAACCTACCGCTCCTTTGGTTTTGAACGTGTTGAGACACCTATTGTTGAAGACGTGCGTCGACTGACTCACAGCGATGGCGGTGAGAATCTTGGGATGCTCTTTAAGATCTTAAAGCGTGGAGACAAGCTTGACCTTGCAAGCCCTGGGCTGACAGAGGATGCTATCGCAGACCTCGCCTTGCGCTACGATTTAACGGTACCGCTGGCGCGTTACTATGCAAATCACCGAAATGACCTCCCTTCGGTTTTTAAGGCGGTGCAGCTTGGTCCAGTATTTCGCGCTGAGCGGCCGCAACACGGTCGTTTTCGGCAGTTCTATCAATTCGACATCGACATCCTCGGTGGAACATCTCCTGGTGATGAAGTTGAGCTCTTGAGTGCAAGTCTCGCAGCGTATGCAAAGCTCGGTGTAACGAATGGCTGCATGCGTATCAACGATCGTCGAATCCTAACGGCGATGGTCGACTACGCAGGTATCCCTGCAGACGGTGCAGCGCGTGCGCTGATTTCATTCGATAAGATGGATAAAGTGGGCCTTTCGGGCGTGCGTGACCTTCTAATCAAGGATGGATTTAGTGAGGGTTCAGTCTCAACGTTTATCGATGTAGCACAGAAGGTAGAAGCGCTTCCTGTATCAGAGCGTCTTGCAGAGATCGCACGTCGCCTTGAAGGAGTATTGGCGGCTGAAGTCTGCAGCAACCTTACTGCTATCATCTCTGGCGTTAAGGTCTCTGAAGGGAACACGATTGCGTTTGATCCGTTCCTTGTGCGCGGGATGGGGTACTATACGGGCCCAGTATTTGAGCTTGTTGTGCCGGAATTCTCAGGATCTCTCGGTGGTGGCGGTCGCTACGACAAGTTGATCGGAAAGTTGTCGGGGGTGGAAGCAACAGCGTGTGGCTTCTCAATAGGATTTGAGCGCATGGTTGCGCTCTTTGCGGACAGACTGCTCTCTGATAGCTCCGCGCAGCGTAAAGTAGCTGTATTCTACGATGATGTGCAGCAGGTGCCGGCAGCGTCGGAAGTTGCATCTGAACTGCGTGCGCAGGGAGCGATTGCGTCGCTCTTTATTTCTCCAAAGAATTTTAAAGCAGCGCTAGAGAAGCTAAAAGGAGCTGGCTACACCGAATTTGGCCGCATTCGAAACGGTGAGGTGTTCTCGACGAAGGGGATAGGGTAGCGGAGCGTACCCTAACGTAACGAACAGTCATCCTTTCGATAGTCGCCAAGTTCTCTTTTACGGTTTGTTAAGATTGCCACACCTGTAGGCAGTTCCGGAGCCTGCAAGAGGGTTGGTAAGGGTTACCCAGTTGCCACCTAGTTTGTGAGCCTCATTTTTGAGCCCGTTAGTTAATCCTTGCGGGGTCGGTATGTCATAAAAGCCAAAAAAGTTCTTGAGTTGGAATCCGTCTCCGGCTCCCCCGGGGGCCTGGACTACGCCGACTTCCTCGCAGTCTGCCGGAGCATCTGATTTCCTAACTACTACCTGGGCAGCTTCCGGCAAAAGCGGCTGCGTCACGTTAGAAAAACAGCCGCTAAAAAGAAAACATACAGTGAGAATGATAGGGCCGTTGTAGTGAAACATTCTAAATCCTCGTTGACCGTCTAAAAAGATGCGGGCGAGGCTAGAGATTTCTTTAGCCTGAGCCTTGCCTCTCTACTATTGTTACGTGGTCATACGTTGCAAGGCAACAACCAAAATGAGCGCCGATCTATAGGCTATCCATCCCTCAGAGCGGATCCGTCAATCAAGCAGCGCTCTTAAAAATAGAACTGCGTGAGTAAACCGTGTGGGGCGCATAAGGGCGTCACTAGTTGGGCGTGGTATCGCGGTTTAATCTCGGTATTGCAGCCATAATAGACAGCAAGTACGCTTTCAATTGCAGAACAGCATCCTATTCTTATTCGGTACCTTCCCATGACAGCAAATCCTGATGGCTATGTAACTGATGTGCCGTATGTCTCGGGTTTCTACGAGCACCTTGCGCCTCACGTCGTGCGTCACGCTATTGCAATCAATAAGATAATCCCGCCGAAAATACACTCGGGGTTTCGGTACCTAGAGCTTGGATGTGGTTTAGGGCGTTCTCTTACAGTGTTGGCGGCTGCCAACCCACAGGGAGAATTTGTCGGAGTAGATGTAAATCCTGAGCACACTGCGCGGGTGGAGCACGATATCAATTCAGGAAAGCTCGCTAATGCGCGCGTGCTCACATCGGATTTTGCAAGCCTCGGCGATGATATCGGCATGTTTGATTTTATTGCGCTGCACGGAGTCTATAGCTGGGTGGCGCCCGAAGTGCGAATTCACATTCGTGACGTCGTGTCAAAGCACCTCAATCCAGGGGGTGCAGTGGTTGTCAGTTACAATGCAATGCCTGGATGGTCCCACCTGCTTCCAATTCGCAACATGCTGCTTCAGTATGCGTCCCTGCGCTCAGGGGATAGCGTTAGTAGGATGAAGGAAGCGCTGCAATACATAGCGTTTCTGCGTGATAATAAGAGTAAGTACTTCGTGGACAATCCAGGTGCCTCTTCTTTTGTTGATGAGTTGCTAAATAGTAATCCTAAGTACTTGGTACATGAGTATTTCAACAAACATTGGGAAGCTAGCTTCTTTGCTGATGTAGCAGGATTTTTTTCACCGGCCGGACTTGAGTTTGTAGCAGGGTTACCCACGCACAAGAATTTTTTAGATCTCTCTGCACCTCCTGATTTTGTAAACCTATTCAAGACCGCGACTAATCGCATGGTAGTTGAAACGCACAAGGATTTCATCGCAAACACGATCTTTCGTTGGGATATCTATGTAAAGTCTCCGCAAGTGATGCCTCTCCTCGCTGATAGACTCCGAGAAGCAGATGATTTTTATTTTAGCCTTGCGCGTCCTGTTGTCTCGCTGCCCTTCAGTGCACAACTTGGAGTAATACAATCAACTATTGAAGGGCCGCTGTATCAGGCTCTGTTAGATGTGGTTGGGAAAAAGGGGCTTAGGATTTCTGAATTACTGGTGGCTCCAGAGCTTTCAGGGGCAAGTGCGCAGGAGATTGTCAATTCGTTGGATACGGGGGTTGCGCTGGGGGTCTTGATGGTGACGCCGTATCCCCTGGCTCCTTCTGAGTTACACCTCGACCGACCCTTTCAGATTTTGGGAGCATTTAACGCCGCTCTTCTGCAAGGAGAGGCAGCTTCAGGAGAGAGCCTTACGCTTGCAAGTACTAGAAGCGGTGCGGGGTTCAAATTGGGTGACATAGACGCCGGTTTCCTTCGTGCGCTGGTCGAAGGCGGGCTTGAAGGTCTCGCAGAGCGCGTCGACGCACTGCTTCTTGAGAGGGGTAGAACGGTTCGTTTGCAGGGTGTACCAGTTACAGACCCTGCAGTTCGTAGAGAAGCCCTGAAGGAGCGAGAGCAAGCTTTTCTCTCGATCCTTTTGCCCCGATTGGTGGCACTAGGGGTGGTGACTAATCAGTGATC
>JBIIHY010000214.1:0-5735 GCA_044235305.1 Bdellovibrionota bacterium | reverse complement strand
CCAGCGTCTTTGCGTGTCGCTTCGGTGAAGAGCAAGGCAGTCCCGAAATATTTATTAAGGCCTTCAATGCGGGCTGCAAGATTCACTGAGTCACCGATCGCTGTGTAATCAAAACGCTTTTTTGACCCGAGGTTCCCAACCAGCATCGGCCCGGTGTGAACGCCGATACGTGTATTGAGGGGAGGAAACCGTTTGGTTGCGTTAAAGCGTTCCACCTCTTTCTGGATAACAAGCGCCGTCTTAACCCCCAGCTCCGAGTGATTTGCAACCTTGATAGGAGCACCCCAGATAGCAAACACGGCATCTCCAATAAACTTAATCAGAGTCCCCTGGTTCTTAAAGATGACATCCATCACTTCGGTAAAGTAGGCATTCAGCATCTCTGAAGTGCGCTCGGCCGGCATCTCCTCTGTTATCGTTGTAAAATCGGCGATATCGGTGAACATCGCTGTCAACCAGAGCTTCTCTCCACCAAGCTTCAGAGCATCTTTTTGATTAACAAGCTGCGGAACCATGTCAGGAGAAACGTAGAGAGAGAACGCTGAACGTAAACTCTCTTCGGCTTTACTTGCCACAAAGTAGCTGTACACGGCATTAAGCAGAACGACCACTGGGAGAAGAATGAGGACGGTAGCAGCTCCGCTTAAAAAAACACCCGCCCCAAGTCCAAAGAAGGCAGCTACCGACCAGACACATATCGTGGCAACGGCCGCCAGCGAGAGCACCAGAGGAGTAAGCATGAATGAGAGGAAGGCAAAGAGCCCAAGCAAGGCAGCCTGTGCAACAACCTCAACCGATTGTGCAGGCCTACTGATCCAACCGCGAGAGAGGAGATTCGCCACAGCAGTGGCATGAACCTCGACCCCGTAAATCATAGTGCCGCCAAACGGGGAGTAATAGGAGTCTTTCTGCGCCCCACCCGTGTCTGAACGGAGCAAGATACCCACAAATACAATCGCGTCTTTTAAAGCGTTGCGGGTATTCGGTAGATCCTTCTCTAAGATATCCCAGTAGGAAAAAACCGGGATCGTTCGACCGGGGCCGTAGTACCGAATCAGATCACGGGGCCCAGGTTGGGCATCGGCATCTTCCGGTGCAATGCCGGCTCCGGCCTGTGAAAGAAATGGAAAGTCACGCTCACGCTCAGAGCGCGGCTTAGGGAAGCTGCGGATTACTCCCTCATCATCGTGCAGCCCAACTAATGCCTCGGTAGCAACCTTTCTAAAGGGCTCATGCGGTCGGTTAATCTCATCGAGAGTATATCCTCCGCCCTGGCTGGATACGTACCGCACACTGGCCTCAACACCGATCACACTTGGTATCTGAGCAAATGCCGCTTCAAGCTCTTTATCTCCCTTGGGGTCCTGTCCCGGCCCGATAAAGAGCACATCGAAAACAACTCTTTTTACCCCTAGCTCTTTGAGCTTCTTTAAGAGCTGCGCGTGCAGAGCGCGCGGCCACGGAGGACCAAAAGGCACCTTGAGCATGTCGTAGCTCGTCTCATCGATTGCAACAACAGCTACGCCACGCGGAGGCTTCGTCGGGCCCCGCAGCCGCATAAGGCGGTCAGAGACCGCAAGATCTATGTCTTCAACCAACGGGGTGACAGCGAGAACACCCGTCAGGAGTGCTGCGCCAAGAGAGATACCCAAACGACCAAGAAGCTTCATGCGGTAGTTGTAACATTAGGAACCGACGCTGCAAACGAGGGAAATCAGAATGTTGATTGACACGGGGCGTTCAAGGGGAGAAGTTTGCTACTAGCCTTCAGGGGTAGCCTCGATGGTGATGCGTAAAGTCAGTTGTTTTACTCTCTGTGTTGTATGCCTCGCTTAACCGTCCCCCCTTACTGGAAAGAAGCCTGTCGCGCACTCAGCGCAAACGACCCGGTAATGCGCTCACTTATCGCTACCTACAAAGACGTGCAGCTCCGTTCACGAGGCTCAGCTTTCGAGACGCTGTTACGGGCCATTGTTGGCCAACAGATCTCTGTCAAAGCGGCGCAGTCAGTGTGGAACCGCTTTGAAGTGTGCGTCGGAGAGGTCGCACCGGATGTGGTGTTGCGCCGCTCTGCTACTACGCTTCAAAAGTGCGGTCTCTCGCGCCAGAAGGTCTCATACATTCACGACCTAGCACGCCACTTTACTGACGGCACAGTAAAGCCGCGCAGCTTCCGCTCACTTGATGACGAAACGTTGTTAAAGACTCTGTGTAACGTGCGTGGAATCGGTCGCTGGACAGCAGAGATGTTCCTCATCTTTCATCTGCACCGCCCCGATGTCTGGCCGGTGCAGGATATAGGGCTGATCCGGGCCATCGAACGCCATTACCGCGGCGGCAAAAAAGCCTCCAAGCGCGAGATTGAAGAGGCAGGGGAGCAGTGGCGCCCGTGGCGCACAGTTGCTACGTGGTACCTGTGGCGCAGCTTGGATCCTTTTCCGGTTGAATATTGACGTTGTGGAGCGCGGGCTTTAGCCCGCGCTTCCCTGGGTTTGCCTGCTTCTCTGCCCGAACTTTTCCATCTACCCTACATCAACTTGTCGAGATATCGTCATCCACGAATGCCTTTTTCAGGAGCACCGTGTGAAAGACTCGCTCAGAGCCGTAATCCTCTCTCTTGTATCCTGCTTTACCTTCACTAACCCGCTACCAAGCTTTGCTGAGGGGGCTCCTGCTGCAACCATCTTTTCCCTTCAAGGAACGGCAGCCATCCAACGTGGGTCAAATAAAATAGAGGCTAAAGAGGGCTTGCAGATCCTCGCAGACGATGAGATCGCAGTGGGCGAACCAGGGCGTGTTGCACTTGAGCTGCCTGATGGATCATACATCCGACTTCCAAGCCGAGCTCGAATGAAGCTCTCAGCTCCCAAGGAGCCAGTTGGCCTTTTAGGTGGGGCGCTTCATTTCTTTAGCCACTCGGAGAAACACCCAACAGTTGTAACTGAACACGTAACCGCTGCCATCCGCGGTACTGAATTTACAATCTCAGTGGACACCGACTCTACCACCGTAAAGATGGCATCGGGCTCACTCCTTGGAACAAGTTTAGCGGGTCAAGCTTCACTCTCCGGTGGTGAAGGAGCACGCTTTACAAAAACTACAGCGCCGCAAACCTTTAAGCTGCTCTCTTCTGAGAAGAGTGTGCAGTGGAGCCTCTTTGTTCCCTTCGTTGGGGGAGATGACGATCTGTCAACGCTTGCTGCGGCTGGAACAGGTGAGGCAAAGGCGGTTGAATTAGTTCGAAGCGGAAAGAGTGTAGAGGCCCTTGCGGCCCTTCCTAAAGCTAAAAATCAAGACCCATGCTCGGCAGCTTCAATCCTGCGCGCTCGGATAACAGCAGCCAGTGGAGACGCGGACACGGCAGCTACGCTGCTTACTGCGTGTACTACCTCAGTATCAACATCAGCACTAAAGCCTCTTGCTCAAAGCTCGCTTTCTACCATAACGCTAATGCGTGGGGATGTGGCCTCTGCCACCGCACTTGCAAGCGCTGCCTCAGAGAGCGGAAACACCTCAGCGAAACTCGCTCTCTCATTTGTAAACCAAGAGAAGGGGGACCTAAGTGCTGCGCTCGCTGCACTAGGAGAGCCGCAAGCAGGTGCTTCAGCCGACCTCATAGCCCGCAGAGCGGAGGTGCTCTTTATGTTTGGTCGCGTGCCTGAGGCGCGCGCCATGCTTGAGTCGCTTTCTAATCGCTCGTGGTACGCTGAAACTGTGCTTGGCTTTACGCTCCTTGCGGATCGCTTGCGTGATGAAGCACAAGCAGCCTTTACACGCGCTGCACACCTTGAGCCCGGAGCAGGACTTCCACTTGTTGGTCTTGGACTTGTTGCTGTTGGAAAGGGGGATCTTTCCGGTGCGCGCTCCCTATTTGAACGTGCTACTGTTTTAGAGCCATCACGCTCTATCTACCGCAGCTACCTCGCTAAGAGCTACTTCGAGGATGATAACTACGACCCAGCTGCGCCTGAATTTGAGCGCGCGCTAGAGCTTGATCCTAACGACCCCACGCCACACCTCTATCGTAGCTTTATGCGCTTGGCACAGAACCGCCCCGTTGATGCCCTGCGAGATCTCGAGGCATCGCGCGAGCTATCAGATAAGCGCTCAGTGTATCGCTCCAAGCTCTTGCTCGATGAAGACTCGGCAGTGCAGAGCGCCTCTCTTGCCCGCACCTACCGCGACCTAGGATTTGAGGAGAGGGGGCGTATTGAGGCTATCTCAGCCCTCACGCAGGATTACCGGAACGCTAGCGCACACAGGCTGCTGGCCGAAACAACCGAGAATGTCTTCTCGGCTGATACAAGCCTCTCTGAGCGACGTATGGCAGACCTCTTCGCTCCACTTAGTATCAACGTCGTTGACTCAATCGGAAGCGGTGTATCGCTGAACGAATACTCTTCTCTCTTCGAGCGTGATGGATGGCGAACAGGTATCCGCAGTGGCTACGCCTCGTTTGATGACATCGGTCAGACCGGAGTTATGACCGCTCGCAAGGATGGTAACTACGCTATGGGGCTCTCTGCTTCAGGTGTAGTACGCAACGGAGTTGAGAGCAGCCCGTATACGGCGCAAGGCAACGTGGGCGCATCCCTCCAACTCCAACCAACATGGGGCGACCGACTTCTCTTTGAGGGGCGCGGATTCTTCCGTCAGGAGCGTTCCTCGAACGAAGACGCAAAGCTTGATAACGGTAGCTTTAGTGCAGCCTACCTGCACCGCTTCTCGCCAGAGGTTCAGGGGATAGTGCAAACGTACTTTGAGCGTGGGCGCTACATGCTACAGCAGCGAGAGCTGGGAGACGCTCTTGGCGTTAACTCATTCAGCCAAGGTGAAACTAAGGAAGAGATCGTCAATGCGCTCTTTGATAGCAACACCGACCGCTACGATTCGCTCTGGGTTAATGAAGCACAGCTTATTGCACGCACAGGTGCCGTTAACTCACTCCTTACCCTGAGAACATCGCGCAATCAGGCCGATACCTTTGACGAGCGGGTGCTGCTCTCTGAAGATACCGGAGTGCTCGATGGTCTCGGTGTAACCTACAACTCAACGGCGCCAGTTAATCTGCACAGCGATGTAGTCTCATACCTTTCAACTGTGTCGCTATCGCAATCCCTCTCTCTTAACCTTGGAGGTGCCTACGAGTTAGTTGAGTGGGAGCCACGCGCAATGACTGCACCCTTTGACGCAGATACGTCAAGCCGCTCGCGGCTGAGCCCACGCGCAGGTCTTATCTACCGCCCCTCATCACGCGTTATGGCGCGCGTGGGGTACAGCGAGTCACTCGGAAAGGGTGTTGCTACAGACCTTGTAAGCTTAGAGCCAACGCTCGTTGGTGGTATTCAGCAACGGTACAACGATTTTGTTGGAACGTTTGCTCAGAATCTTGGAACTGGTATTGATCTGCGACCGCTTAACGACACATACGTCGGAGCAGAGTGGACACGCAGGTGGCTCGATGAGTCAAACGAGCCAGCTCTCTACACAGCTAACGTCGATTTCGATAACGGCACAGTAACCCGTGATTCAATCACAGAGCCGCTCGGATACACCGATATTCAGCAGGATTTCCTTAACACCTACATATACCAAGTGGTATCAAAGCAGTTAGTGCTCGGGAACTCGTACCGCTACTCTATTCAACGGAGAGATGATTTCGATGCAGAGGTGCTCCGCGACCACCGCTCGAAAGCCTTCTCACGATACTTCTTCGCAAACGGGGTCTTCCTACA
>JBIIHY010000213.1:0-5763 GCA_044235305.1 Bdellovibrionota bacterium | reverse complement strand
ATGGGAGGAAGGTGATCCTGCCATCCATGTAGGAATGGGGGGCATTGCATACGCAAAACTGGGGGATGTTGTGATAGTCATGTTGAAATGAGAGAAACCCAGGACAGTCATCTGCAGAGGGGCTGGTACCAGATTTTATCTCAACAGCAGCCAAGGGAGTTGAGAGATTTTGAGCTATCAAGAGGTCTACTTCATGGCCGCTCTTGTCGCGCCAATAAAAAAATCGATGCCCTAAACCTTGATAATCGTTCGTTGCAACTATCTGCGACACTATGAACGTCTCAAAGAGCTTGCCATACAAAAAGCTACTCTCACGGATCTCCGCGCGCAGGTAGCCGTTGATGGCGTTGAGCACGCCCGTGTCGAAAAAGTAGAATTTAGAGGCTTGCAACAGCTGCTTTTTGAGCGACTCCGACCAGCCGGGAAGCTGAATAGCTATAAGCGTGTCTACTAATATGCTGAAGTACTCTTGAGTTGTCTTGCCAGCGATGCCTGTCTGTTTGCCAAGCTTGGAGAAATTGATCGGTTCACCGTTGCTCTGTCCCGCGTACTCTAGAAAACGTGCGAAACGATCAATCGCTCGGACTAAAGATTCTTGCTGTACCTCTTCACGCAAATAGGTTGAGACATAGGTTTCGAGGGTTGGAATAGCTAGCTCATCAGCTCCCAAGTAGACGCCGGGAAGGGTGCCAATTTTGAGCGCTTTGGTGAGATCGATCTCAACCTCAGAAGCGTGTAGTGGATGTAGGGAGCAGTTGATAGCGCGTCCGGCGAGCAGGTTTGCTCCACTGCGCTTCAGCTTCCGGGCGCTGGAGCCTGAAAGCACAAACGTTACCTGACCCTTAAACTCTTCAATTACTGAGTGAACCTCGTCAAGTAGGGCAGGCACCCGCTGAATCTCATCAATGGAGACTGTTAGGGGGGCACTTGTTGCCTTCAGCCGACTACGGAGCTCCTGACCCAGTTTGTGAGGGCTGTGCAGGTAGCGCTGGTATTCCAGGCCCTGCAAGAGGTCGATCTGTATTTTATTGGGTATTCCTTGAAGGGTAGCTGCTATAAGAGCAGTTTTGCCCGTACCACGAGGGCCGAGTAGCAGAATTGATGCATGTTTGTTGAGTAGTTTCAGTATGTTGAGTTTTCTGGTGAGCATGCGGAGTTGCTAAGTAAGATTTATCCACTAAATCTTACTTATAGATGCTTGGATATACAAGAACGGTTACTGCTCGCACCCAAAATTTTTTAGCTCGGCTAGTGAGGGAATGCTCTTGATGTCCCTAAGGGTGAAGACCTCACTAATACCGAGGAAGCCTTACGTCTGACAAATCCTCATCAGCGAACCTCGCGCGTCGTCGCAGCTCGTCAGCAATCTTCCCTACGGGATGCTTCTGAGACTAATGATTCATGGTGGACTTAGGATATGTGATTTGTAAAAGAAGGGGTAAGCAGTAGGTAATTGCGCAGATATTCCTGCTCGCGGTCCTTCATTTAAATGGCTCATCGTGGAATCGAGTGGGTGCCGATGACTGCTGATGGGTCATAACCCATCGTTTTGAGTGATAGATCACGTATTTTCGCGTGAACGTGCTCATAAACGTGAACGTGAACGTACCCGAAAGGGATTGCAGTACTACTGTTGGTTTATTCACCCACCTACCTACATCTCCGCTGACGAACACCAGAGCGGAGAACTCGTCCTCACTAGCGTGGTTTATAAGCTATGTTGAGCGCGCGCGAGTTTATGTTTTCGGGTACGTGCACGAGCAGGTGCACGTTCACGGCCCGATATCATCAAAAAGCACCCACTAAAAACGTCGAAGACCCAAAGTTATTACTAGCAGTAATTTATCTTGCCATATCCCTATAGCGCTCCCACTCCGGCTCGTGCGCGAATACCCAACGGTAATACTCCTTCATCTCAAGCTGTGCTGCTGCCGCTTCGTCCACAATAACTGTGCAGCGGCGGTGCATCTGGAGGGCGCTGGCGGTGACGATTGCACACAGTGGACCTTCTACTGCCTTGCGTATGATCTCTGCCTTGCTTGGGCCAGTAGCAAGCATGATTGCCCAACGTGTATCGAGAACTGTTCCTACCCCAACGGTGATGGCGCGCGTTGGGACAAGATCAAGCGAGCCAAAGGCATGCTCGTTTTGTCTGCGAGTATCTGGTGTGAGCGCTTTCGGGCGGGTTCGCGAGGTGAGGGAAGAGAGCGGCTCATTAAAGGCGAGGTGTCCGTTTAATCCAATTCCCAAAAGCTGAATATCTATCCCGCCAGCAGCAACAATCGCTTTTTCGTAGCGCTCACATTCTGCATCAAGGTCTTTCGCCATTCCATTTGGAAGATGGGTATTCTCTCGTTTGATATTTATCTTAGAGAACAGCTCTCGCTCCATGCAGGCACGAAACGATTGTGGATGAGTCGTTGGTATTCCCACGTATTCATCGAGGTTGAAAGTTGTGGCCTCTGAGAAATCAAGGCCAGACTCCTTGTGAAGCTGACCAAGGCGCGTATATACACCCTCAGGAGTTCTTCCCGTAGCAAGTCCGAGGACGGCGGTTGGCTTTGATGCTACACAGTCGGCGATAAGTTGAGCTGTGAGCAGGTTCGCGGATTCGGTAGTTGGACAGATAATCACTTCCATGGCAGCACTATAACGGGAAATAGCGAGGCAGGCGAGGTGCTTTAGCTGCGAGGTGGGCTCGCTTGAGGCCGAATCATACCGTGTGCAAGGAGGTCCTGGATATCGATAAGCCCTATCGGGGTTCCGATTGAATCAACTACCAAGATCTGATCGATCTTCTTCTCCTGAATAATTCGTGCTGACTCTTGGGCGAGGTGATCGGGTCGTATGGTGAGCGGGTTTCGGGAGCATATCTCTCCGATAGGCTTTTCGAGAAACTCTGTCCCCTTTTCAAGGCAGCGGCGCAGGTCGCCATCTGTGAAGACGCCTACTAAGATGCCTGCAGAATTAACAATCGCTGCAGCCCCTGGTCGTCCTCTCGTCTCAGTCATCTTCTGAAGAACAGCCTTTGTCTGAAGTGACTCCGGTACGGCGCATAACCATTCACCGGAACGCATAATTTCACTAACGAGCATAAGCGATCTGCCGAGATCCCCACCTGGATGGAACACAGCGAACTCCTCGCGCGTGAAGCCGCGACGCTCAACCAGAGTCATCGCAAGAGCATCTCCGAGAGCCATCATCACTGTGGTGCTCGTCGTAGGGGCAAGACCAAGTGGACCTGCTTCTTTACACTCTCCCATTTCGAGAACTAGGTCGCTGTGGCTTGCAAGTGTTGAGTGGCGGGAGCGAGTGATCGAGATAATCTCACTGCCGATACGCTTTAAAGTCGGAAGTAGTCGAACCACCTCAGCGGTCTCTCCTGAATTAGAGAGCAGAAGAGCGATGTCGTCTTTTGTAAATCTTCCAAGGTCTCCGTGGATTGCATCCGCTGGGTGGAGAAAAAAACTTGGAAATCCGATGCTAGCCAGAGTGCCTGAGATCTTCATGGCGACAAAGCCGGCTTTGCCTATGCCTGACACCACGATGCGCGCCCCAGGTTTAAGCCTTAAGATTGAGTCCACAGCGTGGGCAAACGACTCATCGAGCAGCCCGGCTACAGTGCTCAGTGCACGTGCTTCCTCTTCAATAATCGAGCGACCAAAAGCGATATCTTCTTGTTCGCGAGTCGGCTTTTTGGGGACAGCTTGAGACATACCTCTTCCGTAATAGCGCTAGAAATACAGCCATAAATAACCCTTGGAGTATATCGCGAAGGGCGAAACTAATCCATTCCGCCTTTCTTGAATGGTTTCAGGCACTAGCAGGGCTTGTTTGCGTTGGATGGAGGAACATTAAAGATGCGCGCCTTAAACACGTCCCTTTGCGGATGCAGCGGGTCGTACGAAGGTCCGTGGTTTTATGCACGTGCGAGAAGGGCAACTTGGATTTTCCCTCCCCCGAGGTTCAGATCCGACATAATTGCAAGTTTGACCGGTCGGGTGTAGAAAGCCGGCAGTCAGCGGGGGATCGATGTTAACGAATCTCGAAATGAGAGTTTACCTTAATGTGTTGCTGATAGTCCTCTGTATTGCGCAGAATCGGCCATGCTTAGCCCAACAAACCGACTTCCAAAGCTGGTCTATGATTACTGCAACAGCTTCGCTCGACGCAGAGAAGAAATTCTTCGCATACGCAGAGGCACAGCCACGGCTTGGAAATGACTTTTCAAAACTCGAGCGGCTACTGATCCGTCCAGCTCTTGGCTACAACCTGAATAAGAATGTTGCGCTATATCTTGGGTATGCTTGGACACCTACGTTCATGGATGCCCACTACGACGGCGACTTTCGAAATGAGAACCGTATCTGGCAGCAGGTTTTAATTAAACACACAGATTTCGGCGTTGACTGGCAGCACCGCATTCGTCAGGAGCAGCGCATAATAGAAGATGCTTCGGGTCCATCAAATCGAACCAGATACCTCCTCCGTGGAAGCTACGGTTTAGCAGATGATAAAAGTTTCGGCGTTACAGGGTACAACGAGATATTTGTCACCGAGAACTCAACTCATCGTGGACCAAAAGGCGGCTTTGATAGAAACCGTTTCTTCGCAGGCCCATACATAGTCTCTGGCCCAGCTCGATACGAGGCGGGGTACCTCGGTGAGTACGCTCGGCGGTTCGGCTCTGATTCCCGAATGATTAACGCACTCTTGGTAAGCGCAAGCTTTAGTTTTTAGGCGCTTCGGATGTGGTGGCTATGGAGATAACCTCCGTAGTTGCAATAACCATCCCTGCCATCACGCAGAGATTTGTAACTGCAACGAGCAGAAGGGTTCGACAGACGCGATTCGTAAACAGTCCGCGCACTGAAGTGATGTCTTGAGCGATTGTCTCAAGATCTTTTACGCGCGGCTTTCGAACCATTGCTTCAACGATCCCTGTGACCCAACCGGCAGCGATAAACGGATTTATCGCTGCCCAAGGCGCAGAGATGAAGCCCGCAATAATTGTTACAGGGTGTGCTAGCACAAGAGCTGCTCCTATCGCTCCAGCTAGACCAGTTATCCAAAACCAGGTCTTAAACATCTCTGCAAATGTTGCCGAGCCCGAATCGATAAAGGCAAAGCCCATCCCGCCAATAACTATGACTGGAATTACCCAGGAGAGAGCTTTGCTGAAAAAGCTTTTTGGCGGAACCGTTGATAGGGTTGAGAGATCAGTATTTGATTCCATGTAGCGTTTGATGCCAGGAACGTGAGCAGCACCCACAACGGCTACGACCGTGTTGCCGGGTGCCTCGCGAATTTTCTGAGCTAGGAATTGATCGCGCTCATCGATGAGCGCTGAACGCACTTCGGGGAATACCTGCGAAAGTTCTTTGAGCGCCTCTTCGAGTGCATCGCTCTGCTTTAATCGCTCAATATCAGCTTCTGTTATCTCAGGTGGCCGCTCAACAAAAGAGAGCAGAAGCGAGTAGCACAGCTTGAATATCCCTTTAAAGCCAAGCGAGCGCCACGCGCGCTTAAGAGTTGTTGTGATGTCTCTATCCGCTAGCTGAATGTGAGCGCCAACTTCTTCAGCCATCTTTGCGGCTGCCATCATCTCAGCGCCCGGCTTTATCTTTAACTTATCTCCCATCCGGCGTTGGAATGAAGAGAGTAAGAGTTGGGCGATTAGTACATATGCCTTCCCTTGGCGAATTATCGCGACGAGGTCTGTTTCCCTCCACCGATCTGGATCTTTCAGGTTTTTATACCTTC
>JBIIHY010000211.1:0-5803 GCA_044235305.1 Bdellovibrionota bacterium | reverse complement strand
AAGGAGGTCAACGGGGTGCACCTTTGAGAACTTTCCCTTCTTCTTGGCGCGCGGGGTGCGCACTGCATCAACGATAAAAGCATTACTCATAGGGGAGTCTCCTTGCATGATGATAAGTGAATTGTATCACGGATTAGCGGTGCACAGCCCGCAAAAAGCGTCACTGAGCGAACCATTACCGAGCGATCTGAACGTCAACGCGACGGTTTAGTTGGCGGCCAGTTGGTGTCTTGTTCGTAGCGATGGGCTTCTGAGCGCCGGCGCCAGATGTTTTAATCCTGTCGAGCGAGATGCCGCGTGATGCGAGGTAGCTAGCCACTGACGTGGCTCGGGCAAGTGCTAGTTTATCATTGTACTCAGTATTGCCAGTGTCATCGCTGTGACCGATTACAGACACTGTTCCCACGTATGGATTCGTCTTTATTGATTCAGCGATTGCTTCAAGATTTGAAATCGCTCCACTGCGCATGCTAGTAGCATCCTCATCAAAGAAGACCTGATAGACGGCGTTCGTTTTTGGTGTACCCTGAGGTGTATCCAAACGGGCTTGAATCTTTTCTAGCTCCATCTGGTTGGTGAAAGTTTGTACCTTCAGAGCTGCAAGCTTGCGCTCTTGATCGAGTTGGGTTCCTTCTTCGATATCCTGTTGTGCGCCAGCGACCATACCGGCTACCGCTCCAAAGCCTGCGCCAACAGCAATACCAGCACCCTGAGAGTTCACCTGATTACCGATTACAGCTCCAGCACCAGCACCCCATGCAGCTCCAAGCATGGTGCCCGCAGCGGTTTTATCGGGGCCCGGAGTTGGCACCGAGCAAGCTGTCAGAACAAAAAGGAGCGCCCCAGAGGCAGCACGCAGGAACTGTACGGCTTTTGAATCACTTCGACTTATCATGCGGAGCGAACCTCACTTTTTGAAAATAACCTGTGCAAAAATCTGACTCACTATTAAGGCGTAATCCTACACCTAACGCTATGCCTTGGGGCAGTGGCGATGTGGTCCCTTTATCTCACCTGGGTAATCGGAATGGGAAGGGGTAGGGGTAAAGAGGAATCTATGGGTGTTTTAAAATAACAACATGGCTCCGCTAGGGTAGAACAGATGGTTGCCGCTCCGTGGAGCGCCTGCACCGGGGCGAGCGCCTGCACCGGGGCTACAGCGCTCATCAGCGCGATAGAATCCGCCGATCTGGCGCGGTCCCGACCCTCTCGTGCTCATGTGCGTGTCTGCACCGCATCTGCACCGGGGCTACAGCACCCGGCAGGGTAATAGAATCGGCTGATCTGGCTCGGTCGCCAGTCATAAAAATGTGAGATAACGAGAACCTCCACTCAAAAGCGAGGTCACTAGATACACGTATGCCCTGCGAACCGGAGAACGCACGAATCAGATATGCTGTTCGCCTACAGCCTCAATTCATTAGCAAGCCGCGGCATAGATGGTGGATACAACCCCGGAGGATACGGCACAGTCACCTTCCCTTGCCTCCATAATTCACGTACCTCTCGTGCTTCATCCATCATCACTTTGAAAGATTCGATAAACTGTACTCGAACACTGCGCTTCTCAGAGAGACACCACATCTGCCGTCCCTTTCGCTGGGGGCGATAGGTAGTGTCTAACACTTGAGCCATCAGGCGCTCTCTTCCCAGCACCTGCTTCTTCTCGCGCAATCGCTTCTTCTCAGCACGGCTCTCAAGGAGTCTAACTCGGGCGACCAAGCGTTCGTTTATTCTCTGATGTTCCTCTTGCGTACGGTAGCCAAATGCCTCCATCCACGCGTTCGGCTCAAGGGTAAAGGTCTGCTTTTCCCGCGACAGCTCAAGCATCTCTGCTGCAATCTTGGTGTATCCCCGCAGGTTATTCGCTCCTTTAGGGATTTCAGAGAAGTGAAAGCGTCGTAATCGCTTCCATTCACGGGTATACCTTCCCGACTGGAATATCTCCCAGGACGAAAACCCTGGATATCTCTCAATTGAACTCTCTAAGTTATCCTTCGCTGGATTAGAGTATAGGTATGCTATGGCTATCAGAGCTCTCGCCGGGGTCAGAACTATTGGACTATCGTAGCCTTCACACCACAGCGTACGCTTTCTGCGCCCTAAAAGGCGATTAATCATGTGCGCTGACTCGGTCTTAAAGCTTCGCATAAAGCCAGCAACGTCCTCGGGGTTTATCACCACCAGGACGATGTGAACATGCGTTGCCTCGACCAGGATATGGCAAATCCTAACAGGATGCAGCTCAAGCGCCCGGGCAAGACAGCTCTTTATGAGCGCCTCGCATAGGGGATTAGCTAAAAGTAACAACCCCTCCTCCAAGCTGAACGTGCAAAACAGCACGCTCCCATGAGGGTGGTACTTCATTTTCTTTCTGGATTTCTTTTTACATTTTCTAGCCATGCACTAGTAATCGAGAGGCTGGGGAGAAAGTTGCGTCGAAATTTTAAGGAAACCAAAAGACTTTTGAGTCAATAAAGTAGCCCCGGTGCAGCGCCAAGATAAAGTAGCCCCGGTGCAGCGCCAAGAAGTAGCCCCGGTGCAGCGCCAAGAGAAGTAGCCCCGGTGCAGCGCCAAGCGCCAAGCGCCAAAAAAGATTCCTGCTGCGTCAGAGGATGATAACTAGGAGTGGCTCGTTGTCATTTCAACGCCGGCGCAAAGCACCGCCAATAACTATCAACGAGAAGATAGCCGCTAGGATGGTCCACATCAGCGGAACTGGCAGAGAAGTAAAGAGCGTCTTCGACTCGACTAGATTCACTTCTAACGGAAGTACGCCCTCGGTAAACGGAAGCAGCGAAGCCAGTGTTCGACCGAGTGGATCAACGACAGCTGTGAGGCCAGTGTTTGTTGAGCGCAGTAAAAATCTACGATTCTCAACTGCTCTAAAGCTTGCGATCATGTGGTGCTGATACGGGGCGACTGTATCTCCAAACCACGCATCGTTTGTTTGATTGACAAGTAGCGTAGCGCCTGCAGCAGTTGCTGCACGCGGGATATGCGGGACTACATCTTCGTAGCAGATAAGGGGCGATACGCGAACAGTTTCGCCACTCGATAGGTTGTACTCAAGCACCGAAGGGGATGTGCCCGGGGTAAACTGACCAGCTGTCGCGTTAATATCTTTAAGGAACGGGATTATGTCGCCAAGTGGTGTGTACTCCCCGAACGGCATCAGGATCATCTTGTGATAGGGCGGTGCAACAGTTCCATCGGGACGAACGAGAATTGCACTATTAAAGAATTCGGTGCGTGACCGGTAGGTCAGTCCGCCCACAAGAAACGCTGAGCCGTTATTGAGAAAGGGTAAAACTGGGGATGTATACGCATTTGAAATATCATCGGGGAGTAGATCGGTGATAGTAGATTCGGGCCAGATTACGAGGGTGTCTTTGCTTGCAACGCGCGCGCTCGTTTGCAGATAAAGTTCCCGATTTACCGAAAAATAGGAAATGTCGTGCTTCCGTTCGAGCGAGACGTTCCCCTGAATCATAGCAGTCGATACTGCGGTGCCGTAGGTCTTGGGAACCGAATCGATGCGGTAAAAACCGTACAGCAGTGTGAGCGTGAGAGCTCCCATGGCTGCTGCTTTAGCGCCGAAATGCGATGTTTTGCGAAGCGTTAGTGCTTCTGCCACCCACATCATCACCAGTGTA
The DNA here is from genome assembly GCA_044235305.1 of Bdellovibrionota bacterium. Taxonomy (GTDB): domain Bacteria; phylum Bdellovibrionota_C; class UBA2361; order UBA2361; family OMII01; genus OMII01. The sequence continues at coordinate 2,147 of JBIIHY010000211.1, read as the reverse complement.
ACTCCAGTTACGCCAAGGGTATCAGCAATCTGAATAAACGGCGTGAAGGCGAGTTGAGTGTGTCCAAAGTCCCAGGGGAATATTTTGATCCAGAAGTGGTGAGCGATAAGCCATGCAATAGCGGTTCTAATACCGAGCTTCCCTAGCCATTCGGGGAGGTGCTGCCAAGCAAAAGCCCAGATTGCAAATTGGACAGCGCTCCCCACAACGTAGAGTAAAAAGATCGGGACCGCTGCAAACCACGGAAATCCACCGAAGTCGCTTATGGTTGAATAGAGCCAGTAGAATCCAGCAGTGTACGTGAGGCACCCAGCAGCAAAAAGCCTACGGATGCGGTCAGCAGGTTGCGCGAGGCTAACAGCAAACAGAGCTGCTGCAGTCCAGCCGAGTGCAGCGCACTCGGCTGAGCCGGGAACAAACCATGCGGCGACAAGTGCTATCGCCGCTATAGTTGTGGTTATCCAGGCGATCACGCAAAAGGGTTCTCGCAAATGGACGCACCGTGCAAGAAGGTTTCAATCCAGAGGAGTCGATTGTACTTCGCGGTTCTCTCGCTACGGCAAACTGAGCCGGTCTTAATCTGACCTGCTCCGGTTGCAACGGCGAGATCTGCAATCGTTGTGTCCTCAGTTTCGCCAGACCGGTGAGACATAATCGAGCGATACCCGTTTTGGTGAGCGAGGTTGATGGCCTCAAGGGTCTCTGTAACCGTTCCAATCTGATTGAGTTTGATCAGGATTGCGTTTCCAACGCCCTGCTCAATACCATCTGCGAGGCGCTTGGTGTTTGTAACGAATAGATCATCTCCAACGAGCTGAACGATGCCGCCGATCTTCTCAGTCATCAGGCGCCAGCCATCCCAATCGTTTTCATCAAGACCGTCCTCGATGCTGACTAGCGGATACTTAGCCGTCCATGACGCGTAAAGGTCTACAAGCTGAGCCGAGGTGTACTCCTCTTTGGTGCTTTTCTTGAAAACGTATTTGCCCTTCTCTTCGTTGTAGAATTCGCTCGCAGCAACATCGAGTGCGATCGACACATGGTTTCCTGGCTCGTATCCAGCATCGGTTATCGACTCAACTAAGGCCTCAAGCGCCTCTGTTGGGCTCTTAAGATCTGGAGCAAATCCACCCTCATCACCGATACCGGTTGAGAGGCCCTTCTTCTTTAGGTTCTTTTTGAGCGCGTGGAATACCTCGGCTGCGCACCTGATATTCTCAAAGAATGTGCCCGATACGTGCGGCACGATCATGAACTCTTGGAAGTCGAGGAGGTTGGTTGCGTGTGCGCCACCGTTGATGATGTTAACAAGTGGAACAGGGAGTCGTCGAGCGTTGGCACCGCCTACGTACCGGAAGAGGGGGATGTGCAGGTGATTAGCTGCTGCGTGTGCAGCGGCGATGCTGACGCCGAGGATCGCGTTTGCACCGAGCCTGCTCTTGGTCTCAGTTCCATCGAGATCGATTAGTTTTCGGTCGAGAGCTGTTTGCTCAAGGGCGTCGTGGCCAGCAACAACCGGAGCTATCTTCTCCTTGATGTTCTCTACCGCCTTTAGAACGCCCTTGCCGAGGTAGCGGGCATCGTCACCGTCACGGAGCTCGAGGGCCTCGTATTCGCCGGTTGAGGCGCCTGAAGGCACCATGGCAGAGCCCTGGGTGCCGTCCTGGAGGGTAACGGTGGCGGCCACGGTTGGGAATCCGCGAGAATCAAGACACTCATAAGCGGTAACTGAGGCGATAGAACTTGATTTCATTGTGTATGCTCCTGAAGACTACGGTATATTGAATCTTTTCTGGCTCGGCAGTTTATCCCTCTTATTGCGGTGATGTAAATGGTTGCCTGGTTACTTTGGGTCTAGCCCAGGCCGTTTATGAGAAAATCCTTTCTAATTTGGCACTAGCCGCCCTCACCGCCTTTCGGTACCTTACAACCATGCGATTTTCTGTTTCGATGATTGTGCTTCTATTTGCCTTAATAGCTGCTACTATTCTGGTGGTCTCTGACGATGGATTTGCGCGCTGGGCATCCCTACAAAGGAGCTTGGATAATCAACGGCGTGCAAACAGCCGTCTCGATAGTGAGGTTCAGTCATTACGTCGCGAGGTGCATGGACTACAGAATGACCCTCGAGTGATTGAGAAGGCTGC
>JBIIHY010000210.1:0-5914 GCA_044235305.1 Bdellovibrionota bacterium | reverse complement strand
GTTCACGCGGAAGTAAGAGATGGGAAGATTTTCGTCGTCTCGGTGCTCCCGTCTCGACGCTGCATTTATCGTTCGTATAGAAACTCAGTTAAAAGGATGGGGTCGAATATCGATCTGATGTGCGTCATCACTGCAGTTGGGCCTGCGCTTAATCCCACTGTTATCGACCGTATGCTTATTGCTGCTAAGGTTGAAGGGATTCCGGTAGCTCTGATAGTCAACAAAGCCGATCAGGGTCTTACAGGCATGGATATATTTCTCGCTGTGTATAAAGACCTCGGTATCGATGTGATTACGTGTAGCGCAAAGCACAGTCCAACCTTGGGGGAGATAGAAGAGCGCATTCAGGAACGGTCTGTAAAAGTTGTGGCGCTTTGTGGTGTATCGGGAGTCGGGAAGAGCACCATCTTAAATCGCCTGGTTCCAGGGGCCAAAACTCGAACTGCTGACGTGAGCGCACGCACTGGACAGGGGAAGCAAACAACCTCGCAGCCACGGGGATTTCTATACGACACGCCCGCACTATCCAAAAAAGTGATCATCGATTTTCCGGGCGTGCAATTCTTTGGGCTCTCGCACTTGAAGCCAGAAACTATCGTTGCCGCTTTTGATGAGTTCGTAGAGATAGGACAGGGGTGTCGATTTGCAAACTGTAGGCATTTGCAGGAGCCTGATTGCGCCGTCCGGGACGCTGTTGAAGACGAAAATATCGCAGCGTGGCGATACAATTCATACATACAAATTTTGCAAGAGATTGAGGACGCGCGTGAGTACTGAAGCGAGTTGCGTTGATCAGCAAACGAGCTGGAGATATGTTCTACACAGTGAGCGTGAGCAGTCGTATTTTAAGAGTCTGCTTGAGTTCGTTGAGCACGAGCGTCGTGTTGGAAAGACGATTTATCCGCCAAACTCAGAAGTATTCAATGCGCTAACGTCTACAGCTTTCCACGAAGTAAGGATCGTTATCATTGGACAGGACCCGTACCACGGACCAAATCAGGCTCACGGCCTCTGTTTTTCTGTAAAGCCACCAACACCTCCGCCACCGTCATTGGTAAATATCTTTCTCGAGCTTGAACAGGAGTTCGGCTTCAAGCGGCCGGCTCATGGTTCTCTTGAGTCATGGGCGCAGCAAGGAGTGTTGTTGCTCAATGCAGTGTTGACAGTGGAAGAAGGGAAGGCGGGTTCGCACGCCAATAAGGGTTGGGAAAGATTTACCGATCGGGTGATTCGGGAGCTAAATGATAGGCGTGAGCACGTCGTCTTTATGCTTTGGGGTGCCTATGCTCAGAAAAAAGGGGCATTCATCGATAGGCAGAAACACCTCGTTCTTGAGGCGCCGCATCCATCTCCCCTCTCTGCTTACAGAGGCTTTCTGGGATGCGGACATTTTACGAAGGCCAATCGCTACCTCAAGGAGCACGGTATCGCCGAGATTAATTGGAGAATAGAGCCCTAGTCGCTCCGTTGGCACAGGAGCTGCAAGATGAGTCTTTGGGAAAGGATACCCACTCATCATGCGAATAGATTTTGGCGCACAATACAAGGAGGTTTCACAGCTGCTACGGGCATCAGCCCAGTCGACAGCTCGTGGCACTGATTCCTCTTTCGAGCGGAATCTTAACAGCCTACTCCCCGAAAATAGTGCAAAAACAGGCACTTCTGTACCTCAACCGCCATCCTCTCAAGCTGCGACCAGCTCGCTAGAGGAAGTTAGGGCGAGTTACAAGTTTGCAGGACCTGAGCTTTCTCTTCCGGATATTAAAGCCACTAGTCCCCAGGTAGCACCTGCTGTAGAACCGTCACCGCAGTCTAATAGTGTCAAAACACCAACACTCCTTGAAGCTAAAAGGATCGATTACACCGAGCCAACGGGTGGGGTTCCAGCTCCTCAGTTAACAAAAGAGCAAATTCGCGAGCGTCTAGCACAGGCAGGAAAGAAGTTTGGGATTGAACCAAGTCTTGCTATGTCTGTGGTTAAAACTGAGTCAGCCTTCAATCCTTTGGCGATTAGCTCTGATGGGCATGCTTCCAAGGGACTATTCCAACTGCTTGACTCAACCGGCAAGACACTTCTCGAGCGTGCAGGCACACCTGACCGCCCCTACAACCCTTTTGATCCTGACCTTAATATAGAGTTGGGTGCGTCATACTTGAAGTACCTGCAGGGGATCTTTCAGACATCAACAAATCTTCCAAATGACCACCGTACCCGAGCGGCAGCAGATAACGCCTCGTTGGAAAAACTTGCCGTAGCTGCATTCAATGCCGGGGAGGGACGGGTAGCTTCTGCTCAGCACCGAGCTGAACGAGCGGGTAAGGATCCTTCGCAGTACGACCAGGTTGCTCCTTACCTACCAGATTCTACACGGACGTACGTAAGCAGGGTCATATCAGGGAAGAGTTTGTTTTAAGTGAGGCAGTAGAGCCGCGATGCTGTCGCTGCGTCGACGGAGCACGGCTTGCTGTCGACCAGAGTTGTGAAGTGAGTAAGCAAGGTAGTTGGCAAGCTCCTTGCTCTAGACAGGAGTAGACGTAAAAGCACGGCAAAGTTTGCCGGACAATAACGAGCCGAAGGGATTCGAGCTCATATAAGGGGATTTTAGTTTTGATCGGTTCGGTTAGCGGGCGATCAAGCCACGGAGACAAGGAAAATGGCAATTAATATCAGGACAAACATTCCATCGTTGCTCGCACAGAGAAACCTCGATTCATCAAGTGGGCGACTTAACACTTCGTATGAGAGATTGTCGAGCGGTCTCCGTATCAACCGAGCGCGAGATGATGCTGCGGGTCTAGCGATTGCTGAGAACCTCAAAGCTGACGCGTCTGTCGCTTCGGTCGCAATCCGAAATGCGAACGATGGTATCTCGGTGGTAAATATCGCCGACCAAGCGATTGGCCAAATAGCAAACAGCTTGGCACGACTCGGTGAGCTTGCTGAACAGAGCGCCAACGGAGTGTTCGATAACAGCCAACGTTCAGCTCTTCAGAACGAATTCTTGGCTCTCCAATCTGAAATTGAACGTATCGCAAATACCACCAGATTTAACGGCCTCGCTCTATTGAGCGGAGGGCAGTCGGTGGTATTCCAGGTCGGGTTTGATGGAACGTCGTTGTCGCAGGTAAGTTACGGAAGTGTTGAGGCGACTCTAACGGCCCTAGGACTTGCCGGTCCAAATAGCTCTGACCCTTCGTTTTCGATTATAGCCGATACGAATATTGCCGCTCAGTCGGCAGCACGACTTGCCCTGAATGCAATTAATGCCGCTATCGGATCGGTTAATCGTAATCGCGGTAACTTGGGAGCCGCAGAAAGCCGCCTAGAAGTAACGATAGGTAACCTTCAAGTGGCCCGCGAGAACTTTAAGGCAGCAGAAAGTCGAATTCGAGATGTTGATGTTGCCGCAGAGTCCGCAGAGCTTACCCGCCTTAACATCTTACAGCAGGCGGGTGCTGCGATACTTGCTCAGGCAAATCAGCAGCCTCAGTTGGCTCTACAGCTTATCGGTCGGTAAACCCAGGAGATTAAGGTATGAGTTTAGGAATTAGGTCAAACCTCTCCTCGATAGCAGCGCAGAGGAACCTGGGAGAATCGACGGGGCGGTTGAGAACCGCGTACGAACGACTCTCCAGTGGTATGCGCATCAATCGAGCCAAGGACGACGCGGCTGGATTGGCGATAGCTGAGAGCTTGAAAGTAGATGCGCGAGTTGCCCAGGTTGGTATTCGTAACGCCAACGACGGTATCTCGATTGTAGCAATCACCGATGGCGCAGTGGCACAGATAACAAACATCTTGAGCCGTCTTGGTGAGCTAGCTGAAGAGTCTGCTAACGGAGTGTACAGTAACGGTCAGCGTTCCGCACTTCAATTGGAGTTCTCAGCACTTTTGAGCGAAGTGGAACGTATCGCACTTTCCACCGAGTTTAACGGCGTAAAGCTGCTGAGCGGTGGAACGAATGTGAGCTTCCAAGTGGGATTTGATGGCTCGTCTATCTCACAGATATCCTATAGTGGTGTTCAGGCAACCCTGCAGGCGCTCGGATTAGCTGATGTTGGTAGCTCGGTTGCTACGTTCTCCATTACTGGAGCAACGGAGATAGACTCGCAATCAGCATCGCGAATAGCACTTGATGCTATTCGAGTAGCAATCACTTCGGTTACGCGCAATCGAGGTACTCTCGGAGCGGTTGAAAGTCGTCTTGAAACGACAATCAACAACCTGACGGTAGCCCGAGAAAACTTCATGGCGGCAGAAAGCGTCATTCGAGATGTCGACGTCGCAGCAGAGTCAGCAGAGCTGACACGGCTAACCATCTTGCAGCAAGCAGGAACAGCCATCTTGGCGCAGGCAAATCAGCAACCAAGACTAGCGCTCCAGCTCCTCCAGGGCGGTTAATAGAGGGGGCTAGCCCCTCGTAATTGGAGCTTAATCAACCCTCTCCATCGTGGTTAGTCGGTGGAGAGGGTGCAGGATAGCCCTCCAAAATCAACTATCAAGTCAACCTCCGCCTTCTCGCTACGGGTAGGTTTCGCCGAGCCTTCCCAGTTTTTTAGCCCCATAGACTTGATCCCCCTGCCTCCCCCCTCCTATAGTACGTTTATCGTTCTTAGGAGTCGTATATGAATCTTAGTCACATAGCAGAGCTGTTAGGCGCAGAGGCCAAGGGCCTTCTCGAACATAAGTGTAAAACTATCCCAGCAGAGCACCTCTGTGCGCCTCGCCCGGACTACGTCGACTCTGTATTTTCCAATACTGACCGCTCTATCCAAGTTTTGCGTTCGATGCAGACGATGTTCAGCACTGGACGCCTAGCCGGTACTGGATACCTCTCAATCCTTCCGGTTGACCAAGGTATCGAGCATTCAGCTGGTGCCTCCTTCGCAAAGAATCCAGAGTACTTCAACCCAGAGAACATCGTTCGCCTCGCTATCGAGGGTGGATGTAACGCGGTTGCCACAACTTTCGGAGCACTCGGCCTTGTTGCTCGAAAGTATGCTCACAGGATTCCGTTCATACTCAAGATTAATCACAACGAGCTCCTGACCTATCCTAACAAAGCTGACCAGATTATGTTTGCGCAGGTGCGTGACGCATGGAATCAGGGGTGTGTTGCTATCGGCGCGACTATCTACTTCGGCTCACCGGAATCTGGTCGTCAGATAGTTGAGGTAGCCAAGGCCTTCTCTGAGGCTCATTCCCTTGGAATGGCTACAATCTTGTGGTGCTACACCCGTAATAATGCCTTCAAGGTAAACGGGGTAAACCATGAGGTATCTGCTGACCTGACCGGTCAAGCAAACCACCTCGGTGTAACTATTGAGGCTGATATCATTAAGCAGAAGCTTCCTGAGACAAACGGAGGCTTCAAGGCGCTTAACACTGGCGCTTCGTCATACGGAAAGCTCGATGAGCGCATGTATACTCAGCTTAGCTCGGATCATCTAATCGACCTGGCTCGCTACCAAGTTGCAAACTGCTACATGGGGCGGATTGGATTGATTAGCTCGGGCGGTGGAAGTGGTTCAAACGATCTCGCTGAGGCAGTAAAGACTGCTGTAATTAACAAGCGAGCAGGTGGTATGGGCCTCATCTCCGGACGAAAGGCCTTCCAGAAGCCGATGAAGGAAGGCGTTCAGATCCTTAACACAATACAAGACGTTTACCTCTGCAAAGAGGTAACACTAGCGTAACGGAAACCTCGGTGTGCGTAGTCAGCACGTAGTAGTATTAACTGGCGCTGGAATAAGCGTTGAGAGCGGGCTGGCTACGTTTCGTGGCGCTGGGGGGTTATGGGAAGGGTTACCTGTTGCTCAGGTAGCCACTCCAGAAGGATGGCGTAAAGACCCTGCTAGGGTGCTCCATTTCTACAATCTTCGCCGCCGCGAGGTCTTAGCAGCTCTTCCAAAT
>JBIIHY010000209.1:0-5921 GCA_044235305.1 Bdellovibrionota bacterium | reverse complement strand
AGGGTGACCGCGCGAAGATTCAGGGGCTTAACAGGCTGGGACTTGAGCGCAACGGCGGGACAAGTGAGGATTTAGCGGCGCTGCGAAAGGTATACCGCACTCTCTTTATGCTCAAAGGGGACCAGGGTAAGGCGCTTGTTTTCAAAGAGCGTCTGGCCGCAGCGGTGGAAATTGCTAAGGGCAACTCACGAGCTGAGCTTTTCGTTAATTTCCTCCTGCAATCAAAGCGTGGCATAGCGAGCCATCGTAGTGGGGGTAGGGACGAGCTTGTCGACTAAAGGCAGCTGTTAACACTTTGACTTATCGTAGTGGTGGTGTTAGGGTCCCGTCTGAATAATTGCGAAAGCAGAGATAGGTTGGTAGTAGAAAGCCGGCTGTAGCGTGCGGGACACTCGAAGAAATCCCGGCGCCGTGGTCACTAACTACCTGATAATAATAGATAAGGAGTCAATCATGAATACTTCGAGCTCGTCGGCTGATGCCGCTGGTACACCAGAGAAGAATAGCAACCTCGCCATCGTAGAGGATGTAGGCAGTAAGGCAGGGGAGCTTCTTGCTCTTGACTCCGCCTCGTTAGTAAAGAAGTTCCAACGCCATTCACAGGATAGCGGGTCACCTGAGGTGCAGATCGCACTTTTGACTCAGCGTCTTGCCGTTTTGGCTAAGCACTTTTCCACCAATCCTAAGGACCATCACTCCCGTCGTGGAATGATGAACCTGATCTCGCGAAGAAAGGGCTTGTTAAGCTACCTCAAGAGCGAGGATATTTCTCGTTATCGCAATACGCTGGCTGCTCTCGGTCTCCGAAAGTAATCCAGCGAGGGGCGCAGTCGTTGTGGTGCCCAGTTTTTGTCTACGTGACCTGTGAGGTAAGGTACCTCACACAGGCACTATTGGTGTTCGGTGGCTGTGCCACCGCGCCTTCATTAAGGATTAATACATGCACGTTATTGAGAGAGAGTTTCACGGAAGAAAGTTACGTATAGAGACCGGTCGCATCGCAAAGCAAGCCTCAGGCTCAGCTCTTGTGACATACGGCGAGTCGATGGTCCTCGTGACCGCCTGTTACGGCGCAGAGAAAGACGCTGGGTTCTTTCCTCTGACAGTTGATTACATCGAGAAGACCTACGCCGCCGGAAAGATTCCAGGCGGCTTCTTCCGTCGAGAGGGGAAGCTCAGCGAGAAGGAGACGCTCGTTTCGCGTCTCATCGACAGACCGTGTCGACCTCTGTTCCCCGAGGGCTTCACTCGTGAGGTTCAGGTAGTAGCAACGGTTCTCTCAGCAGATGATGAGAACGATACTGATGTACTAGCGGTATGCGGAGCTTCGGCAGCGCTGACCGTATCAGAGCTACCGTTTGAAGGTCCATTGGCAGCAGTTCGAGTAGCTCGGGTTGGCGGAAAGTTGGTGATCAATCCAACAAAGTCGCAGCTCACTCAGACTGACCTTAACTTTATCGTTGCTGGAACTGGCGATGCGATCGTCATGGTGGAAGGTGGTGCTCAGGAAGTGCCAGAGGCAGACGTTCTAAGCGCTCTCTTCTACGCACAAGAGGAGCTTCAGGTCATCAATCAGATGCAGCGCGAACTACAGGCCAAGGTCGGAAAGACTAGGATGGAGTTCGTTCCAGCCACTTTCGACCAAGCTTTAATCGATCGGATGACAGGCTTTGTAACCCCGCTCCTCGAGCAAGCAGTTCAGAATCGCGAGAAGCATGTACGGGGAGATGCAGTTGGAGCAGCTAAGAAGGCTCTGATAGCAGAGTTTGTTAAGGAGGGTGATGCAAATGCAGCTCTTCACGCAAAGATAGCTGGTAAGGTATTTGAGGACACGCACTACAACGTGGTCCGCGACCTCGCTCTCGATAAGGGCGTACGCCTCGATGGTCGTGATACCCGCACGGTGCGGCCGATCTCGATTGAAGTGGGTCTTCTGCCGCGAACTCACGGCTCAGCGCTCTTCACTCGTGGAGAGACTCAGTCGATTGTAGTTTCAACCCTCGGAACCGAGGCTGAAGCTCAGCGGATTGACAGCCTTCTTGGTGACCAACCAAAGACGTTCATGTTGCATTACAACTTCCCACCGTTCTCAGTTGGTGAAACGAAGCCGATGCGTGGACCGGGACGTCGAGAGATCGGACACGGTGCGCTTGCAGAGCGTGCAGTTCGAGCTGTCATCCCTGACATGAAGTCGTTCCCATACGTGATCCGAATCGTTTCAGAGATCACCGAGAGCAACGGTTCTTCTTCGATGGCCACAGTGTGCGGTTCAAGCCTCTCGCTGATGGATGCGGGAGTACCCATTAAGGCACCAGTAGCTGGCGTTGCGATGGGACTAATCAACAAGGGCGATAAGTTCGTCGTGTTGACTGATATCCTTGGCGATGAGGATCACCTTGGTGATATGGACTTTAAGGTGTGTGGAACCGAGAAGGGTATCACCGCACTGCAGATGGATATCAAGATCAAGGGTTTGCGCCGCGAGATTATGGATCAAGCCATGAATCAGGCCAGAGAAGGTCGTTTGCACATCTTGGGAGAGATGAACAAGGCGATCGCCGCGTCGCGCTCGTCGCTTAGCCGTTACGCTCCTAAGATCGTCACAATGAAGATCAATCAGGACAAGATCCGCGATGTGATCGGACCAGGTGGAAAGATGATCCGATCAATCACCGAGTCTTGCGGAGTGAAGATGGAGGTATCTGATGACGGTACCGTAAGCATCGCAAGCTCTGACGAGCAGAAGATCAAGAACGCTATGGCGATCGTCGAGAGCCTGACGCAGGAAGCCGTGGTTGGTAAGATCTACAAGGGTGTCGTGAAGCGCATTGTTGACTTCGGCGCATTCGTAGAAGTTATACCGGGCACTGACGGACTCGTTCACCGTACTCAGATCTCTGATGCTCGTGTTCACCGCGTTGAGGACTTCCTCTCTGAGGGTGACGAGGTGTGGGTGAAGGTTCTCGAGATTGATCGACAGGGTAAGATAAGCCTCTCGATGAAAGAAGCCTTGAGTGATCTTAAAGAGCAAGGCGCAGTTTCGTAGAGCGGGTCGCTTAACGGGAGAGCTGCGGTGCACGTACGAACTTCTTTGCCACTAGCCATTGATTGGTATCGGGCGGGGGTTGTGGGTGTGCCGCGCTTGTCGCAAACGCGGCGTTCACTGCTAGGCTTGGTACTTCTAATGCCGCTACTGTTTTTAGTCTGCGTTCATAACGCATCTGCTCAGGGCGTTGATTACAACCCAACAAAAACAGAAGGGGTGTCGCCCGACGAGGCTGACGAGGAAGAGGAGGAGAAGCCAAATACCGTGTTCTCCTTTGGCCGTTTCGAGAAAGGGATTCGCTCCCTTTGCGCCGAGCTAGAGGTCGACCAACGTCGTATGCGCATCTTCACCCTGGCGCAAGCGCGGGCAAAGGACCCGACGGAGTGCCCCTCGTGTCGCGCGTTTTGGCGCAGCTTAAACGGTAGCTGTAGACAGGTGAAGAAAGAGCCAAAGAATGCTTCCACGCAGAAAAAGAAAAAAAAGGTGAAGTCAGAGGCACCCGAGGAAGGTGCTGAGGCTGATGCAGCCCCAACGCCTGAAGCCACCCCAACCCCTATCCCTGCCGCCAGGATGCCATCTACGGTTGTCCTCGATGATGCATCGCTTTTGAGTAACGCTTTCTACGATGCCGATCCCAAGAGGGGTGGTGTATTCCAGGCGGTTTCTAATTTTGAGAAAGTACTTCTCTCCCAAAAAGACCTGACCCGCGCAGAGAAAGATTATTATGGAATATTAACCACTTACCTCCTTTCAGCGTGGCAGGGGCGGGAGCTGGACGCTTCAGGCGCTAGTGGCGCATCAGGTGCTGAAAAGCCTGGCGCAAAGCAGCGCGAGCTTGAGCAGCTATTTGAGTAACTCGTCGATCTTATTGACGTTGCTACCTATAACGTGTACCTTTCCCGCTTCGTCGCGGTAGCTTCTTTCACCGTTATTTCGGTTCGACAGGGAGGGGGAAGTGCCGCGGGATTCGTATTAAAACATAGAACCGAGAAAGCTGTTAATAGGTCACACAATGGTTGGTTCATTTTCATCAGGTTCGTTCGGTGGATTTAAAGGGTCATCGGGCGATAAGTCTTCATTCGCTAGCGAGTTTGAGTCGCTGCTCAAGGAACGCGTCGACAATATGCGTCCTGGCAAGATCGTCTCCGGTGTTGTCACCGAAGTCGGCAAAGAGATGGTAGCGGTAGATATCGGATTTAAGTCAGAAGGCGTTGTTCCAACTGAGCAGTTTCTCGGTGCAGAGGGTAAGGTGTCGGTAAAGGTTGGCGACCCAGTCGACGTATTTATCGTAGCCCTTGAGAATGAGTTCGGCCAGGTAGTCCTCTCAAAGGAGAAGGCTGACCAGAAGAAGATCTGGGAGCAGGTCGAAGAGACCTTCAAGAGCGATGGTAAGATTACCGGAAAGGTAATCCAGAAAGTTAAGGGCGGACTTCAAGTTGATATCGGAATTCCTGCATTCCTTCCTGGCTCGCAGATCGATATCCGTCCTCATCGTAACCTTGATAAGTTCCTCAATCAGGATTTTGAGTTCAAGGTTCTTAAGATCACCCGCGATAAGGGGAACATAGTTCTCTCTCGCCGTGCAGTACTCCTCAGCGAGCGCGATGAGCTCCGTTCAGCTACCCTCAAGGTTCTTCAAGAGGGAGTGGTCATGGAGGGAGTGGTCAAGAACGTTACCGATTACGGTGTGTTCATCGACCTCGGTGGAATCGATGGACTTCTCCACATCACTGACATTTCATGGGGCCGTATCAATCACCCATCTGAGAAGCTCTCAGTTGGTCAGACAGTTCCAGTTGTAGTCCTCAAGTACGACCAAGAGAAAGAGCGTGTCAGCCTCGGTATGAAGCAGCTTACGCCTGATCCATGGGTCACAGCTCACGAGCGCTTCCCAATTGGTGGACGTATCAAGGGACGTGTTAAGTCAGTTACTGACTACGGTGCCTTCGTTGAGCTTGAGGAAGGCGTTGAGGGTCTTATTCACGTTTCTGAGATGTCGTGGACTAAGAAGGTACGACATCCTTCGAAGATCGTTGCTGAAGGAGAGACAGTTGAGGCTGTTATCCTCGGTATTGATAGCGAGCAGCAACGTATCAGCCTCGGACTTAAGCAGCTTCTGCCTAATCCGTGGGATGAGCTACAGCGTATCCATCCAGTTGGTTCGCGAGTTAACGGTAAAGTTCGCTCGATCACCGAGTTCGGTATCTTCGTTGGTATCGAGGACGGCATCGATGGACTCGTTCATATCTCGGATTTCTCCTGGACCAAGCGCATCAAGGATCCAAAGGAGATTCAAGAGCTCTTCAAGAAGGGAGACGACGTTGAGGCAATCGTTCTCGACATCGATCCAGTCAATGAGCGCCTCAGCTTGGGTATCAAGCAGCTTTCAAGCGACCCATGGGAGACGATTTCACAACGTCATCCAGTTGGTACCAAGGTCAAGGGACGAGTTACTGCTATCACTGAGTTCGGTGTCTTCGTTGAGATCGAAAACGGTGTTGAAGGACTCATCCACAACTCTCAGCTCGGTCTCGAGAAGGGACAAGAGGTTGCTGAGGTGTACCCAGTTGACGGCCAGGTTGAGTGCGAAGTCACCAACGTTGATACTGCAGAGCGCCGTATCAGCTTAAGTGCTCGCTCAATCAAGGAGCGTGCCCGCAAGGATTCCTACGACCAGTATATGGCCGAGGAAGAGGCTCCACGGGTTACTTTCGGAGACCTTATCCGCGAGCAGATGAAGGACAAGTAGTAGCGCAACTAGCACTACATGCTTCAACTGAGGGCCAGCGCTTGCTGGCCCTTTTTTTTCTGGCCTTTTTTTCTGGACCGCGAAGGTTTAGCTTCGCTAAAAAAGTTTAATGCCGCACTGAAACTA
>JBIIHY010000208.1:0-5931 GCA_044235305.1 Bdellovibrionota bacterium | reverse complement strand
GTATTGAATTATCGGCAACTTAGGAAGATTTGCTTCAGCTGCCCCCCAAACAGGGCCAGTAAACGAAACACAGGCGCCTAAGGGGTTCTAGGCGGTAGCCGCTGTAACCCCTCTATATCTGGTGGCCACTATGTTAAGGTCGCTAGTAAGGAGGCCACTAGTTACCAGCACTTGTCGCAGCGTGCAGTGCAACCGTCGTTTAGAAATCCTAGACTTGGAAGTTTTCTCGCTCTAGAAGAGGAGGTCTCCTGCGATAGCCGGCGGCGCGTGACAGTGGCGCCCTTCATTAAAGGGGAGACGCTTCTGGCGCATGCAACTCAAGCTGGATTATCACCGGCTCAATGGACTACTGCATACCAGTCGATTCCAGCTCTCATGCAAGCTATCTGGAGGGAAGCGCGGTCACCTAACGACCAGAGCCTTGGGCTGGTCCTTGACCATCATTTTGATAATATCGTCGTCGGGATTAAACAACCGCCTTTCGCCGACCTTGCCGACCGGAGCCGGAATCGCGTTATCTTTGTAGACTGCAGGGATGACGGCCCGTACCATTGTCAGCATACGCTTGAAGATGTGATAAGGCAGTTCCGAGCTTTACTCAAGGAGCACGCGTTCGTGCGCTCAACATGGGGATAGTAACTTAAGAAGTTCCTCCTTTGAAACGGGCGCTGCCCCGCTGCCCTCATCACCCACTATCGCCTCGGCTACCTGCCGTTTGGCCCTTTGTAGATCAAGGACGCGCTCCTCTATCGTATCTCGAGCAACGAGGCGGTGTACTAAAACTGGATTTTCTTGGCCGATGCGATAGACACGGTCTGCCGCTTGATCCTCAACGGCTGGATTCCACCACGGATCGAGGATGTAAACATGGTCGGCTGCCGTGAGAGTTAAGCCGAGCCCGCCCGCTTTTAAAGAGAGCAGCATAACGCTGGGGCCGTCACTGCGCTGGAAGGTGTCGGTTATCTCCTGTCGATTCGTAGTTGAGCCATCGATGCGCGAAAACGATACACTTCGTGCGGTAAGTTTAGGCTCTACTAGGTCAAGCAGGCTGGTCCATTGTGAGAAGATAAGGGCACGATGACCCTGCTGAATTGATGCCTCAAGGCTCTCAAGGAGGATATCGAGTTTCGAAGAGCTTTGAGCAGAGTAACCTGGCACCAGAGCAAGGTGACAGCAGGCCTGGCGCAGTCTAAGGAGCGCTTCAAGAAGTGAAAAGATATCGACTTTATCCCCTAACTTCTCGAGCAGCTCACTGCGAGTTGCGCCGAGAATAGCTTCATACGCCGTGCGCTCATGTGGGGAGAGGTCGGCGTACAGCGTTACCTCTGTTTTTGGAGGGAGCTCTTTTGCTACATCGCGCTTTAACCGCCGAAGAATAAAAGGCCGCACTCGATTTCTTACGCGCAGCGCCTCAGTCGTGTCGCCGCTCTCAATACGCTTAGCAATCTCGCTGAACTCGCTGCGTGATCCGAGGTAGCCCGCCAGTAGCACCGCAAAGTGGCTCCAGAGATCCTGTAGTGAGTTCTCAATTGGAGTTCCACTTAAGCTAATTGTAAAATCACTCTTGATCGACCTAATTGCGCATGCAACCAGGCTATCGGGATTACGGATAGTCTGCGCCTCGTCAAGCACCAGCGTGTTCCACGTGACTTCCTGTAGCTTCTCTACATCCAGGCGTGCCACGGCGTACGTTGTGATTGTCAGATCAGCATCGCTCTCAAGAGAGCGACTCGGGCCGTGATACACCGACACCTTTAGCGCGGGTCTAAAGCGCTCTGCTTGCGCTCGCCAGGTGTGGATAACAGAGGCCGGGGCAACCACCAGGGTGCGGCCTTCGACAGCACACAACGCCTGGAGAGTCTTACCGAGCCCCATATCATCTGCGAGGAGTCCAGAGAGCCCCTGTTCGCGCAGAAACCGAAGCCAGGTAACACCCATCACTTGATAGGGCCGAAGGGTTGTAGTCAGATCAGCAGGCAGCGGTGAAGTTGGAATCGTTTCAACTGTAGAGAGCGCCTCGCGTAGCTTGCCGTAGTAGTCTGGCGGTGACACAGAGAGGGAGGCGCATATCTCCTCGACCTCAGGCAGAAGGTATGCAGGTGCTGAGCCGCGCTCGCGCATTCCGTCTAGCAGTCGCTCAAGGGCATCTGAGTGCTCCTGCAGCCACTGTACAGGCAGTGATGCCCACGACCCCGTAGCGCCCTCCCCTTGGCCTCTGACGCGCACAAACGTGGCGCCTGCCTTTGCCGCAGAAAGCGCTTCGGCGAGACCGATACTCCCTGTTCCGTCGCTGCTTTCAAAGGAGAGCGATAAGATAGAACCGTTTACCGCTACGCGGGGTATCAGTGTGGATGCGGAGCGCGTAGCAACCCCACCCTTAGAGACCACAGACCATCCCCGTAGACGCTCTCCGAAACGGGCCGCCTCCTCTCCTCGAAATAGCTTCGCTTCCCCAAGTTTTAGCCCAAGCTTAAGGGTAACTTCACGAATAAGCCTCCCCTCCTCGCCTTTCTGGCGAATCGGCGCATCCCGACGGCTTTCAAGTTTTAGCGTATCACCGGACACTTCTGCGACCGGGGGGTCGCCGTAGACGAGGTGCGGAACAGCTAAAAGGTCTCCGCTATTACCCTCCTCGGTAACTTCAACGTACACACGAGGTGCCATAACTCGAGCTCGCGGTAGCCTTAAGGAGCGTACGGAGAGGGAGACTTTACTGTCGAGTGTGGGCAGGATTATAGTTGCTAACTCAATAGCGCGGTCGTCAGGAAAGAAGGTACCAGCTCCGCTGACAAGCTCGTATTCAGTAGAGGTGAGTGTTGAATCATCTATCGTAAAGATCTCACCGTCTTGATAACCGACACCGTTTCTAAAGACCTCACTCCCTTCGTGCGAGGTGATTCGGCGTAGCCGGAAACCGCCTCCCGGTTCATCGAGCACTTCAACATGCGCTTTGTGCTTAACCGCGCTCACCCGCACTAGATCGCCATCGAGTTCCACGCGCTGCACCCGACTCAAGGCTGCAAGGAGAAACCCCATCGTTTTTGGGTCGAACACACCACTCTTTTTTGTCGGTAGGACGTAATCGATCGCACCGTCCTCATCTGTAACCAGATAGTGGCGCCCCGCCTTCTGTTCCCGAGCGACTGCACCTATGAGCGTTCCCTCTACAGGAATATTCTCGCCGCCACACTGCAAGAGTCGCTCAAAGGATAATAGGTCCCCTTGCCTACTAAAGCGGTGAATGACGCGGCCGATGGAAGCAGTTACACTGCGCACACTAGGCTTTGTAAGTGCGCCTTGCCGCACGGCGAGAATAACTCCCACAACGTGCTTACACGGGTCATCGTCTGACCCGCAGCTACACTGCCAAAGCTCGTTTGGTTCAGAGAGTGTCACGGTTAAAGCGCGCTCTCGCGGGCCTTGAAAA
Organism: Bdellovibrionota bacterium; assembly: GCA_044235305.1. Taxonomy (GTDB): domain Bacteria; phylum Bdellovibrionota_C; class UBA2361; order UBA2361; family OMII01; genus OMII01. The sequence continues at coordinate 2,504 of JBIIHY010000208.1, read as the reverse complement.
ACTACAAATGTGCGCTCATCAGAGGCGGCGCTCGCGTCTTCTTGAAATTCGCCGTTTCTAGCAAGCGCAACGCCTGCCGACCACACAGCTGGCGGTGCTAGCTCACGCGCTAGCTTAAAGAGGGACTCCATCAGGCCGCCTGAGCCTCCTCAAGCGGTTCGATACCGAGCGCTCGGCGTATTTCAGCAAGCGATTGAAGTCGCTTAATACGATCAAACTCAGGGCAACAGCCTTGCTTGTGAGCATAGTTAAGCCACTGCTTGATGCGCGATAGGATACGCTCGGTTCGCTCGGCTCGATATGTCGCTCGGGCTATCAATTCAGCGATAAGGAGCTGCCACGAGTAGCTCCCCACCTCAAGCGCGCGCACGGGAAGCCCTAGCTCGCGCGCACACTCGTTAACGAAATGTGGTCGTGCCAGTGCTCCGCGCCCAATCATAAAGTGTCGACATCCAGACTCATCAAGGCAGCGCTTAAAATCATCGATGGTCCACATTTCGCCGTTTGCAATAACGGGGATCCCCAGAGCACGCTTTACCTCACCGATAGGTTTCCAATATGCGGGGGGTGTGTAGCCTTGCATCTTGGTTCGCCCGTGAATCGTTATCCAAGCAGCACCCCCACGGGCTGCGCGCTCAGCATTTTCAAGGATAGCCCGAGGGTCATCCCAGCCGAGTCTAAGCTTTGCAGACACAGGGATGTGAGGGGGCAGAGCTTGACGAACAGATGAAACGATGGATTCTATACGATCAGGGAACTTAAGGAGAGTTGCCCCACCGTCGTGGCGGTTTACAGTCGGTGCTGGGCAGCCGAAATTGATATCGACCGCCTTTGCGCCGAGAGAGACTGCAACTATTGCACTCTCAGCCATACGTTCTGCATCACCCCCGAGAAGCTGCACCTGCACAGGTGTGCCGCAACTCGTTTCTGCGCCGGTACTAAGCTCAGGTATATCGCTTAAAAAAACGTGTGCTGGCACTACGAGTGTCGACACACGCACGAACTCAGTTACGCAGTGTGTAAACGGACAGAGTTCGGTCAGGATCTCACGCATCAAGGCGTCTGTTACGCCGTCCATCGGCGCAAGTACGAGCCCAGCCTTGAGCGCATTAGGATACATCTTAACCTTGACTCTCTGTGGGAGTGTCGACAGTGGTTGGTGGCGCATCAGCAACTGGAGAGAGGGGTAACGACGAACTTGGCCCCTTACGTGCACTGAGCAGCTGACCGATCGCTTCATTTGGAAGGGTTATCTCTGTCGGGCCAAGGGAGTAAGGCGCGATTTCGTAGGGGTTGAAACGGAGAAGCAGCCCAGTTTCCGTTACGCCGAAGTTGTTTGGGATAGCAAGCGGTGTGTTTGGCGCGATAGTAAACCCTGCATCCTGGAGCGACTGTCCCGCAGGAACTGCGCGGGCACGACGCACCTCAGCTTCTGCAATAGTAGAGAGCAGTGAGAGTGATTTGGGTTCAACGATATCAGCTATCTTTAGCCGTGCGCCGTCTGCTATGCGGAACGTTAAGAGGTATCGTTCATCAAAGCCGTGCGCTCCGCCTAGGTATCCACGGCTACGGAGATCGAGCGTAATAAGATCGTCATTCCAGTACGGCACCTGAATAAGCCGCTCAAGCGACCACTCTAGCGGCGCAGACGTTACCCCTTCATCTACTATCTCCTCAAACGACCGCTTTACTGACTTGGTAACATCGACCGGTGTGTACCTACTCGAGCCATCGGCTTCGTCGATCGGCGCGTATGCAACCGAGGCTACCTGGCTGTAAATGGCCTCGCGAGCCTTGGCTGAGACCGAATCCGGAAGCGGTGGAAGTGGAGATACGATGAGCTTTAGACACGGAGCAGGATTGCACGCCCCAAAGCTTTCAATCTTCGGCTCAACCCCGATATCGCCTGTGCTGTAGGTAGTAGCAGCGCACCCGGATATAGCCGCACAACAGAGCACACACCGGATAGCCGACTTGAAAACTTGTGGTAATGACATAGAACCCACGTATTGAGTGAATAGCCGAGAGTATACCCGATGCAAACAGGGTATGGCAAAAGGGTAAAGAATGGCTAATTCTATTGGGTTACAGGAGCCAATAGACAAGGGGGTGAACTACTGCGCCCCGAGCTTGCCACGGATTGAGCGGCCCTTTTTCCAGGTCGCCCCGAGGTACTCCCGATTAAGGCGGGTGATGTACTTAATCGATATGCCCTTCGGGCATGCCTCTTGGCACTCGCCGTGATTGGTGCATCCACCAAACATCTCGCTATCCATCTGCTTAACCATCGAGAGCACCCGCGATGAGCGCTCAGGTTGGCCCTGTGGAAGGAGACTGAGGTGTGTGACCTTCGCTGCTGTGAAGAGCATTGCTGAGCCGTTGGGGCACGCTGCCACGCACGCTCCGCAACCGATACACGCAGCTGCATCGAAGGCTTCATCGGCGTGATCTTTCTCTATTGGAATCGAATTAGCTTCCGGTGCAGATCCTGTTGGAACCGAAAC
>JBIIHY010000207.1:0-5993 GCA_044235305.1 Bdellovibrionota bacterium | reverse complement strand
CTTGCCATCGATTCGGTTCCTCGATGAGCGGTGCGGCACCTGGATAACCCCCAAACATTAAGGATTGTTCAGATGTCCAACCAAATGCTTTGTTGCACTCAAAGAATGACCAATGAGGTACGGAGATAACTTCGTAACGACCAACCAAGCTATCGCTTAATCCTCGAGTAAGATCGAGGCTTGCTGAACCAAGGATGATAACTCTTATTTTCCCGGCATCGCGGTCTTCGTCGAATAGTTTTTTAACGACTTCGCTCCATCGGTCTATCTTCTGAATCTCATCGAGAACAAGGAGCGAATTGTCTTGAGTCGACCGTGCAACATTCCATTGTTGTATGATCCATTCTGCGGTTGGAGGTAGTGGGGTGTCCGCAGTCGCAAAATGTTTTGGACCTTGCCACTGTTCAAAGACCTGCTTTACACCGGTGGTTTTGCCCACCTGCCGTGGTCCGATAACAATTTGAAGTAGCTTAGGCCAGTTGAGCAACCACACCTCTAATGTTCTGGAGAAATCTCTCGTTATTTTAAGGCGTTGCGACTTCATTAGCTATATCTAACAACTTTGTGAGCTACATGCAAGGTCTTTTTGAGAGGGAGCACCAAGGGAGTTGAAGGGGTTAAGGGGTTTTGGCCAGAAGGCGCAGTAGGGGCGGACCGCGGACCTTCCAGGTCCGCCAGAAAAGGGCGGTAGCACTTGTAATGTTTTGGCTAAGCACTTGTGGTGAGTCTGTCGAACCATAAACCTTCGCAGCCCATGGCTTGTTGCGGACGAGTGCTAATTGAGAGAGCTCAGTAAGAGTTTTTTACGGCGCCAAATATCCAGCCGGAGTTGGTGCAAAAGATCCCGCTATTGAGCCAATAATCATCCGCACGACAATCGCAACAACGATAGCTGTCACGATAAACGGGAGTCTCTTTCCTTCTGGCACCTGAATCATCGAGTTAAAACCACAGTAGAGAAGGTAGAGGCCATAAAGACTACCAACCAGAAGTCCAACTGCCCTAAGCCCAGGAATCGGGATAAAGCACTGTCCTATGAGGGAAGGTATCGATGCGTGAACCAAGAGGCTAAAGGATTTATTAAACGCCGCAGTGCCATCAAAATACGGCGCTAACTTCTCAAAGATAAAGCTTACGATAAATAGACCAGCAACAGAGAGAACTACAGAAGAAAGCGCGTGGCTGATGAGTGCTGAAAATCCGGGCCGGAACGTGCCCAATAACGGAACGGTTATACCGAACAGAGATAATCCAACGATAAGACAAATCGCGCCGAGTACAGAGAGAGGTAGGTATATTGTCTTAAGGAGTTGAACCGGCGAGCTAGTTTCATTTGCAATTTGCGACCAGCATCCCTTGGGATCAAGCAGCACAAGTTTGCACCGAGCGATGATGGCCTGAACGTCGATGAGCTTAGAGTCGTTGGTAGTAGCGGTTGTATTCATAGAGCCGGAGCATACTGCAGTACGGAAGCAGAATGCACCAATCAAAAATACTGAGCGCTTTGTCATAGCTGTTCGACAGCTTAATGACGAATTTTAAACCTTGTTTGTCTGAGGTGGCGGTGACCGCTGCCGTAATGTTAATTAAAATCAGGCGCTTACGCTCGGATTTATAGTAAGCCAGAGTGTAACTTTAATCGCCAGGTTTGAGCTTCCCAAGACGATATATTCATTGATGTAAGTGGTTTATCCTAACCCTTGAAATCAAGATGGATAAAGTTCTCGTTGCTACAGCTGCTCTCAACCAGACTCCGCTCGCGTGGGATCGGAACGCGCTGCATATTCGCCAAGCAATCGAGCGCGCGCGTAAGGTTGGGGCACAGATCCTCTGCCTTCCAGAGTTGGCAGTGTCAGGGTACGGGTGTGAAGACGCCTTTCACTCATCGGGGATAGTTGCTGAGGCGCTCAAAATTACCGAAGAGCTTGCAACCGAAACGAAGGGACTCATCTGTAACTTTGGGCTTCCACTTCTGGTGCATGGCGCAGTGTATAACGTTGCTGCTGTTGCGGTGAATGGTGAGCTGTGTGGATTCGTTGCGAAGCAACACTTAGCAGGTGATGGGATTCACTACGAGCCGCGTTGGTTCAAGCCGTGGCCTAAAGGTGTTGTGTCGTCGGTTGTTGTCGGAGGGAGAGAGATCCCAGTTGGTGATATCTTCTTTGAAGTCGACGGTATCAGAATCGGTTTTGAGATATGTGAAGATGCGTGGGTAGCAGATCGTCCGGGGATAGCTCTATCGCATCACGGAGTTGATGTTATCTTAAACCCAAGCGCCAGCCATTTTTCATTCGGCAAACATGAGGTGCGTAAGCGTTTTGTAGCCGAAGGCTCGCGGGCATTCGGGGTTTCTTACCTGTACTCAAATCTTCTTGGATGTGAATCAGGGCGAGCTATTTATGATGGTGATCTGCTCGTTAGCTCTCACGGGGAGATAGTTGCGCAAGGTGAGCGTTTTTCATACGAAGATGTAAAGCTGCTCTCTGCAGTTATCGACATCAACCGTTCGCGTCTGCTACGCAGGAGGCAGAGCAGTTTTCGTCCGCACTTTAATGGTGGAGAGCAGGTAGTTCGCGTAGCACACGGCAAGATCGTCCGCACAGCAAAGACTACCGCCCATAGAATCCCCACGTGGGAGCGCTCCCCGGCTCTCAAGCATGAGGAATTTACCCGCGCTGTGTGTCTTGGCCTCTTTGACTATATGCGTAAGAGCAGGAGCGAAGGGTTTGTTGTTTCACTCAGCGGAGGTGTGGATTCAAGCGCTGCAACGTGCTTGGTTGCGCTTATGGTGCACGCTGCAGTTTCAGAGCTAGGTATTTCAGGGTTTGCAAAGAAGCTCTCCTATGTGCCGTGGGCTCAGTCAGCGCGCAGTGAAAAAGCAATCATCGAATCGATTCTAGCGTGTGCATATCAGGCTACGGAGAATAGCTCAGAACTGACACGCAAAGCTGCTACGTCGTTAGCTCGTGAAGTAGGAGCAACTTTCTTTGATATCTCCATCGACCCTCTCGTAGAGGGATACAAGCGAATCGTCTCGCAGGCTCTAAAGGTTAAACTCTCGTGGGAGAAACATGACCTGGCGCTTCAAAATATCCAGGCTCGAACGCGCTCTCCTTCTATCTGGTTAATTGCAAATCTTCGTCGCGCACTCCTCCTTACTACGAGCAATCGCAGCGAGGCCGCGGTTGGATACGCAACTATGGATGGCGATACAAGTGGCGGATTAAGCCCGCTGGGTGGAATCGATAAGGCCTATCTTAGGACGTGGCTTGAGTGGCTTGAGAAAGAAGGGCCACGAGGGATGAAGCGCTTTGCATCTCTGAAGCTTGTAAACGTACAGGCGCCAACTGCTGAACTACGACCGCAGAAGGCGAAGCAGACCGATGAGGGAGACCTTATGCCTTATCGGGTGCTAGACGTTATTGAGCGCTATGCAATTCGTGATAAGCAGTTGCCGGGGGAAGTTTTTGAAGTTGTTTGTGGCGAGTTTAAGGGAGAGTACTCGGAAGCTGAATTAGCGCATTGGGTTGTTAGGTTTTTTACCCTATGGAGCATAAATCAGTGGAAGCGCGAGCGCTTTGCTCCATCGTTTCACCTTGATGACGAGAGTTTAGATCCAAAGACATGGTGCAGATTTCCTATTCTCTCTGATGGCTTTAACAAAGAGCTACAAGAGCTGCGAGCTCTAGCCCAAGGTAGGGGAAAGAAGAGCAAGGATCAGAAGAAGAGAAAAAAGAGTAAGCGAGGCCGTCGGTGACTGCGGGAGGTAGCGCTGTAGGTAACACGAAGCGAACTGCCCTTTATGGTGGGGCCTTTGACCCGCTGCACAACGGACACCTTGCAACGATAGCAGCGCTCCTTAATAGCGGAGCAGTAGATGAGGTGCTCGTTATCCCCAGTGGCGATAGGCCTGATAAGCCTGCCTGTACGCCAGCGAGCATCCGATATGAGATGTGCTCGATTGCCCTAGCAGATGCCTTTCCTGGTGACCAGCGTGTTGTGCTCTCAGACCTGCACTCAGGTAAGCGTGTTGGGTATGCAACGATTGACCTTGTTCGCTACTTCCGTAGCGATCTAGCGCGTGAGGTTTTTGTAGTAGTAGGGGAAGAGCTTCTTAGTGAGCTACACACATGGAAGGAAGCTGAGGCTTTAAAGCATGAGGGACGTTTTATGGTCGTACATCGACCAGGGGTGTTGCAGGTAACTGTTCCTGATGGGTGGGTAGTAACTATGCTTCCTTCAAATTCAGCCAGCGGAGTCGATGTTTCTAGCACTGTGCTTAGGGCAATGATTCGCAATAAGCGGTCCTGTGCTGGGCTTATGCCTGCATGCATTGAGCGGTTCTGCAAAGAGAGGGGGCTATATATATAGCTAAGCTAAGCGGGCGTCTTTTCTTTACCGCTACATCCACAGCCGCCGCATCCGCACCCTGATTTCTTTGGTTTAAAAGCTCCTATCAGGCGCGATGCAATGTAGGCCGTTGCCACTACCAAGAGAGCAAGAGCGATGTAGTCCTGTGTCATAGCCATAGCAACCCGAATCGGTACGTGATGAATGAAGCAAGGTAAGCCAGGGCAGTCATGTATCCAAACATCCCAGCAGTCCACGCCCACGACCCGGTCTCACGCTTGCACACGGCGAGCGTTGACATGCACTGACACGCGAATACGTAGAACACCATCAGCGTGATAGCTGTAAGAGTAGAGAATGCGCCGGACTCTTTCCGCTCTTGAAGGTTTTTAATAAGGCTCTTGTGCTCGTCATCGTCGTCACCGACGTTGTACACAGTGCTAAGGGCAGTAACAAAAACCTCGCGAGCTGGGAACGATGAGAGAATCCCAATGCCAATCTCCCAATTAAATCCAAGTGGTTTAATAAGGGGCTCCATCGCGACTCCAATCTGACCGGCATAGCTTGCCTTTACCGCTGGACCTTCAAAATTCTCGGGCGGCTTAGGATAAGTGGCGAGGAACCAGAGCACTACTGAGCACGCCAAAATAATCGATGTCGCATTCTTCAAAAACGATACAACGCTATCAAGCACCCCACGCAGCACTACGCGTATGATCGGGCGCCGGAGCGGAGGCATCTCCATGACGTAAAACGATTGCTCTCTCCAGAGCAGCGTCTTCTTTAAAATCCATGCAACAAGACATGCGCCGATAACTCCAAGGGCATACATTCCAAGGAGCACTAGCCCTTGAAGAGAGATAAACCCTGCGAATGTTGTGCTTGGGATAAAAGCTGCGATAAGCACTGCGTACACAGGTAATCGCGCGCTGCAGCTCATAAGAGGTGCTATCATGATGGTTGCGAGTCTATCAGAGCGAGAAGGGATGGTGCGCGTAGCGAGTATCCCCGGTACAGCGCACGCAAAAGAGCTTAGAAGAGGCACAAAGGCTCGTCCCTGCAAGCCGACTTTGCGCATAAAATTATCGAGCAGAAAAGCTGCACGCGAGAGGTATCCTGAATCTTCAAGGATACCGATAAAACAGAAGAGAATAGCTATCTGCGGTACGAAAACGATAACGTTACCAACTCCAGGTACTATCCCTTGTGTAACCAAGTCGGTAAGTAGCCCAGCAGGAAGTCTCGTTTGCAGGTAAGAGCTAAGAAATTCTACGCTCGTTGATATCCACTCCATCGGTAGCTGTGCCCACAAGAAGACTGCCTGGAACACAAGCCAGAACACTGCACACATGATGGGCAAGCCCCATACCTTGCTCGTAAAGTATCGATCCAGTGTGCTGATGTGACGTGGAGTCGATTGCGGGGGCAATTTTATGCAGCGCGCGACAATCGCTCGTATCCACGCATAGCGTAGCGAGCCGATAACGGTGATGTCTTCAACGCTACGGGCGGAGCCAGAGAGTATCTTTTCTCGTATCTGCGGGCCTTGAGGATGGTTTTCAGGAATCCAAGCTAGAGTTCTCTTTGACGGTGTTGCGCGTTTTAGCTGATAAGCAGCAGCTTCAACGAGGGCTGAGAGCCCA
>JBIIHY010000206.1:0-5996 GCA_044235305.1 Bdellovibrionota bacterium | reverse complement strand
CACGCGGCCCAAGCACTCCTACGGAACTCACGGCGATAGTCGCTCTCTGGTTCATCCGGTGGAGGAGGGGAGAGCTTAGCGCGTTCGCCTCTGCGTCTGCAGGAATAACGTCCATAGTACCTCGTGATCGACTCGTAGGTTTTCGGAATATGAACTGAGAGCTCTGCCAAAAACTCCAGAGCGTCGAATTCGTGAGCAGCTCCGTCCTTAGTAGTATAGGTAACGATGTCATCCTGTATTGAGAGCTTCTCCAATGATAGGGGAGCTCGTTCGATGTAGCGAGCAACGAACTGCTCGCTTTCTTTGTCGTGGAAGGGGTCACCCATCCAGACGCCAAAGCCAGTGTGATCCTGAGAGAGGATCTGAGCTACGTCATCGTCAGAGATAAGCTCTTGTTTATGGAGCTGCGCGAGTACCCGTTCAGCAAAGGCTTCCTCTATGGCTTTAAGGTCTACCTCAGAGAACCTTGTGAAGACGCCGTCCTTCCAGTATCCGTCAGCGAGGAGTCCGTGGAGATGCGGGTGATGGTTCAGTGCCTCGCCGGCAGTCTGCACGGTGAAGATAGCGGCTAGTTCGCGCTCATCGATACCGAGCACTTGAGAGAGCGCCCCCCAGGCGGCACGAAAGAGGATGGTATTGAGCTTTCGGTTATGTGTGCTTGAGTCCATGGGTGACAAATCGAGAGGAGTTCCAAAAAGTTTCGTCGTACTGCAATCACGGATCCGGTGATCTACATCCTGAGGAGTACACACCGGATAGGCTCGAATGAGGCGAATTCTCTAACCGATTGCATTTATGAGGTTTTATCGTGGTTGAGTAGGGCGAGCGGGGTGCGGTATTCTGACTCGGATGGTTTTGGTGGTAGAACACCGGATCTGCACAATACCTATGTTATCCCACTGAACAGAAACTCAACACGATATGAATGTCTCTCTTCAATTCTTGTTTGCTGAGCCGACGAAGTCTCAGCTCATGGCAACCTGGGATCTCCTCGCTAGTCTTCCGGAGGGCCGAGCGTTGGTTGATAGTCCATATGAACCGCATATTACAGTTGGTCTATTTACCGATCTGCAAGTTGATTCGCTGGCGTCTGGTATTTCATCTGTCGTGCATGAACCATTACAATCCAGCAGGCTGCAACCATGAAGCAAACCACCGATATGACCGCAAACCACATGTTGATTATGTTTTCCATATCTTCTTTTTTTAACCTTCACCGTTATCGTGAAAGCCTCCAGTGTTTACTCGAGGCTTGCACCACAACAATCTCCACTACCCTCAGAATTATAGCTGTCGCGTTGATATCATGAGTGTCTCGACAAGTCATGCCGCTCTGTCATCCCAAATAGTTGAACGCTTGTAGAACCAACCTCACAAATTTGAAACTCCCTCACAAGCGCGACATACTAACGGTCTAGTGCAAGTTAGAAAAAAACAAGCAGTCCGGCTACAAAGAGAAAAATCCTGAAAGTCCGAGATACCTTGAGCCTTCCGAATTACCTTCATCTTAGAGCTGTGGAATCGAAACGGCAGAAGTAGCTCGTGTCAATTTGCTAGTAAGGTTAAGTCAGCGGATGTGTAGCGTTTAAATGCTTCCGCTGATAGCTCCTTTTAAGATGTTTTGGGCTGTTGTGGTCACAAACTATAACCTCCAGATCCTAGCGCAGATTGCTTCAAGCAGGTGCTCTGATATTGTATCTAGCGCAAGAATCAAACGGGGAGCGCTTTTATGCGGGAGACTTCGGTAGCAAACAAAGGGCGCGGTGAGACCGCAGCATCTCACGAGAACCAGGAAAGCCCGCTCGCGTGCCAGCAGCGACTCGATACAGAGATTAAGGCAACTATTTTTAGCTATCTTAAGGGGTGGAATACCGAGGCGGCAGTAGATCTCCTGAAATCAGTTTCGTCGGATAGGCGACAAGAGATCCTGAGCGATCCTGAGGTAAGGGAAGCAGTTAGGCAGCAAGTAATATGCTTTGTACAATCCGGAGAAGTCGAGGCAGCCGCGGAGCTGTGTGCTGCTGACCTTGGATACACGGAAGAGCAGGCCGCAAGCGACCCGGGAGTGCGCGAGGCAATTAAGCAGGGATTAATAGAACATGTGCGATGGCTTGCGACAGGCGCAACACAACAGCCAGAAGTCTTTGGTGATGCGATTGATGCGTTTTTTTACAGGGATTGGATTGGTTTTCGCAAAGTAGTACTACTCCTTAAGTTACTTAAGTCCCGCTTTGGGTATACGGAGAACGAGGCTCTGCATGACCCGGACGTCAGGGCGACGGTAGCGCGGTATGTGGTGGACACATTCCCCATAGACGGTCCCCGTATGGCGAGATTCCTGCTTTGCTCCTTCTTAGAGCAACCGCATGCTTTTCGAGAGACATTCTCAAACACTCTTGTAAATCTCTGGAGATTTGGCGCCAACCGTGAAGCAGAGGGGCTGCTGAGCACATACCTTCGGTATCAACAAAAGGGCAGTAATGACCGGGAGGTATGGGAGGGAGGTAAACAAGCGGTAATACTTTTCCTGCGGCGCGGTTTAATTGATGATGTCGAAATTGGGGATGTCGCAAAATTCTTGAAAACATTTCCATTCGCAAAGGTTGAGAACTCAAACGATCCCGAGATAAAGAATGCAGCCAAGGAGGCTTTGCTATTTATGTTGCGGGAATATAACAGGGAAGTATTCGATGAAAAAAAGGTCACACAACTGGTCGATTTAGGCTTCGGCTATACAACAGCAGATGCCCGTCAAGACTCTGAAGTCAGGAACGCTGTAAGATACAGATTCCTCGCACAACGTGCGTGTGTGTCTGATTGGCTGCAGACGGACTTAGGGTACACCAGAGAAGATGCTCTGCGCGACCCCGAGGTTGAAAAGGTCGAAAAAGAGAACTTTTTGACGGCTCTGGAAGCCGGCTATTATTCGTTAGCATCGAGCGCAATCTCACCTGACTTCGCTATTTGCTACACACAGAGCAAGGCCGTAAACGATCCAGATGCAAAACAGGCGACAAAGCAGGGGGTCCTGGTATTATTAGAACAAGGTCGGCTCCACGAAGTGGATGAGCTACTGCGCGCGGGGTTAGGTTATACCAAAGAGGACGCTGCGGATGATCCCGATACAAAACCTGCGGCAAGGCAGGGCTTCCTGGTGTTGTTGCAAGGAGGAGGATATCACGAAGCACAGAAGCTACTGACCGCAGGCTTCGGTTATACCCAAAAGGACGCCGCGAACGATCCAGAAGTGAGGAAGGCCGCCAAGCGGTGTCTGATAGTGAATATAGAAGGTGGTATCTGGAGTGTCCCTGAGAAATTGCTTACCGCTAGCTTTGGGTATACCCGAGAACATGCCTGCACGGACCCAGACGTCATAGAAACAGTTAGACAAAAAGTACTCGGGTTGATTCAAAGCGGTCACACCAAAGAGGCGGGGCAATTCCTCCAAGCTGGATTTGGGTATACGAGAATAGACGCCTTGAGAGATCCCGAGATAAGGGAAGCTATACGTCAGCTCGTAGTCCGTCGCTTGCAGGAGCGCCAGTCTCGACCCGCGCAATCCGTGCTGGAGCATTTAGGTTTTACAAGGGAGGTCTCATCGTGCGAATCGGAGCTGGGGTCACTCACTAAGCAGCTCTTTATAGACGTGTTGCACTTGGGTGAGGCTTCTGATGCCGTGTCACTACTCGGTTGTGGCTTCGGATATGACCACAAAGACGCGACACAAGACCCCGTTGTCGGCGCGCTAGTCAGACTGAGTGTCATCGCCCGGCTTAGGGATCGCAATACATCTTCCTGCAGGAAGCTTTTGAATGTCGAACAAATACTCAGTGCTGGTTTAGGTTATAGCAAAGAGGATGCCTCGCGGGATCGGGATGTCAGGCTGGCCGTAAGGCAGGGATCCATAAACGGATTGGCTCTGGAGGGCGTCGGCGTATCATGCCTGCTGACAGCTGGCCTGGGTTATACGACGAAAGACCTGTCGCGTGACCGGGCAGCAAGAGCACGCGTTAGAGAGAGTGTGATCGATTTCCTGGAGAAAGGACACGTAGTAGGAGCCAAATACGTTCTTGAAGCTGGTCTTGGCTATAGAAAAGAAGATGCCGCGCGGGATCCCTCTGTTAAAGCGGCAGTTAGGCAGCGCGTAATAAACTCATTCAAATGCGGCGATGTGTTAGCGGCGAAGTTGGCCCTTGAAGCAGGTTTTGGTTACTCACGAGTTGAAGCCGCGCAGGACCCGCAAGTCAAAGAGGTTATCCGCAATGGGCGAGGGGAATTGATATGCTACTACATCAACGAGAGCACATTAAAGATGGCTTGGGAAGGGCGCGCCTATGCCGACGAATCTGTTGTCCGGAAAGCTGTCTTCGAGGGCGACCAACGTTTTGGGCCTATTTGGGGGCTGGCACAACTTAACCTGATAACCCTCTACTATCCCGAGCAATTTGTTGCCGCAGAAAACTTTCATCTATCTGAAAAAGGGGAGGATGGACTCTTTCCCGAGCTTAAGAAGGAAGGGAGGGATGAGCTGGCTCGTTGGGCGGTGCTAAAGAAGGTTTCTTTGGGGGAATACCAACAAGCAGAATATATATATGAGCGTCTACCATCGCATGTTACTGGAATTGAAATCATAGGCGCGACTCAGGCAGGGCTAGCCGGGTACGAAGCGGTATTCCAACAGGCTCCCCGCCTGCGCGAGGCTCTTGCTCGCTCACCACAGCTTGGGTTTTCCTTGTGCCGGGTGTCTCCTAAGAATTTGCTGTCGGCAATCACTGCAGCGCCATTTCTTATTGACGCGTTGCAAGCAAACCCAAAACACGGACCGAAGCTCTTCGTTCGATATCTGACTCTTGGCACGACAGCGCAGGAGAAGATCCGCACCCTGTATGAGGCGAAGGCGGCCATACTCAAAGAGAACCCAGATAGCGAGCCAAACTCATGGGAGTTTAGGCAATGGATGCAAGAGAAGCTGCTCGCATACGGCCGCAACCGTGAGATTATCAAGGCATCGAAACAAAGGGGCATAAATACCGAAGCGTGGCTGGCGCACGATGGCTTTACTACATTTGTCCTCAATCGCACGACAGAGAGTCGCCTTGCCTCAGAGCAGATAGTTACTCCGCTTAAGCGTACGCGAGAGACGATAGAGTTTGTAGCAGGGGTGGTGAAAGAGGAGTTAAAAAAGGAGGCTGCCGATCTCTCCAAGACAACTGTTTCAATTGCGCTATCGGGCCAGGAGAAATCGGAGCTTGAGGCAAAGATAGCTGGAATGAGAGAAGCCCTTGAAAGAGCAAGAGCTCAGGGCCGGGATACGGCAAAACTGCAGGAGGGAATAAAACACTTTGAGGAGCGGTTAAGCAGAAAGAGTAGCGTGTCTCTCTATCCCCTTCTCACGAGCGAGGTTGCGCGGTTTGAGATCCTAAAAGAGCAGTTAGAGAAGCAGAGCGCGGCGCTCGTATCATGCGAGGAGCGGCTTACACGAGCACATTCCGAAAAGACAGTATCGGGGGACTCAATCGTCGCGGTCAAAGTAGAGATAAGCAGCGCGAAGAAGGATTTAGTCGATATCCTTGGTAAACTTGATCAGCGCTCAAGAGAGATAGGTACAGGGTATCAATCGCTGCTCTCGGGAGCCTTAGGAAATGAGCGGGCACAGCAGGTAGCTCACTCTATAAAGCAGCGGACTGCTGAAGGGCTAGAGCATCTTAGCCTTGACTGTGATTCGATTTGCCGAGTGCTTGAAGGTAGGGGAGAGAGCAGAGCGTCCCTCAACGGACAACCGATGAGCGCATTCATCTGGTCACGAAACCCCGACACCGATCTTTATACTGGCAACTACTCGCCGTGCTGTGTCTCCATTGAGGGATCCAACCACGGAGCAGAATCACCAATCGCCGATTACGTGACGGATTTGGGGATGCATGTGCTGCATATTTGGGATGAGGCGCATGGACATCCCGTAGTAGCTGCATGGTTGTTTCTTGGAGAAAATAAAG
>JBIIHY010000014.1:0-18790 GCA_044235305.1 Bdellovibrionota bacterium | reverse complement strand
ATGTTCCTGAGGAACTTGCTGCGACGTTGGGTCGATATGGGGTTAGTGTTGTTCCGCTGTTGGCGCCACCGGAAGACTTAGCATTCACACAATCTCCAGCCTGGGTCTTTCAGAGCAAAGAGGGGATTCAGGTGGTTGAAGGTGTCGTAGAGATTGATCAGTTTTATGATAGCGATGGTAACTTTAAGGAGCCAGAAAACTTTGTTGTTAGCCAGACGACTGTCGAGCCATCTGAGTTGAAGAAATAGCATGCGTTGGGCACTATACATCAATGTGACTATCGTATCGATTTTGTGTCTTGTTACGACACAAGCGGTGGCAGATGAAAAACATGGAGAACTCGAGCGCAGTATTGAAGCGTTAGAGAGAAAGCTGGAAGAAAAAAGGCAACCTCGCAAGGATAAGCCGCCACCGTCCCCTATGAAGCAAGACGGCTTTGCTGCTGTGAAAGCATCGCTCGATGGCAGCCAGCATGTAGAGCGAGAAGAGATGGTGACCAGTGATAAGGGTTATTTTGAGACCACTTCGTCGCGTGTGACGGCTCACCTACGAGTTAAGAGTGGGGTAGGTTTTCCCCCGGCAGAGAGTGTTGTTCTTCCGCCGTTCCCGGAAGTGGACGTTGCTTCATACCTGAGCTTAAGTGAACCAGCGCGTTGGGAAGCCGTGTCGGTTAAGCACGAGAGACCACCGCGGTGCGAGAAGAATTTTACCAACCGCTCACTTCGATATCCTGAATTAGACGACACCACCCTCGTCCACGAAGAGCTCTACCTCAGTCAGGACCTCGTTCCACTTGATACGAGCGAGGTGTATGGACCCAAAGTGCGGTTGCTACCGTATGGGGGTGAAGACGCGGAGCTTGAGAACCGTCGTATGGCTCTTAAACAGGTGCCGTGTGTTCCATTTAGGCGTAGACTGACTGCAGCAGCCCTCTACGAAGATTACGGCACAGCGGCACTGAAGAATTATTCCCAGAAGCCATCAGGAAATGGGGTAATGCATGCATGGGTCGAGCAGAAGCTCTACGGGAAGAAATAGCTAACCCTACCGTCCCGAAAACAGCTCCCTTGAACCGATAACTGGGCTGTCGCCGAATATCTTATCCTCTGGCATGAAGCCTGGGTTCTCAACCACCGGAGTGCCCTCAGGGAGCTTGATGCGGTTGCTCGGTGAGCGAGCGGCCGTTCCCTTCTTCAATGTTGGGGTTTCAGTCGGCGTTGGAGTTGGTGTCGGAGTCGGCGTTGGAGTTGGTGTCGGCAGTGGCGTCTCGTTCGGGTTCATAATTGCAGCGGGTGGAGTTCCATTAGGAGTCTGCACACCAAGGAGAGTTTCAAGTCCCTTGAGAGATGGATCGGGTGTAGCCGTAGCTTCAAGCTTATCTACGTCGAATTTGAGCTTGAGAGTGATGCGTCTGTTCTGAGGAGCCTTGGGGTCTTCAGGCACCTTAGGATCGGTTGATGATTCACCCACTACACGCCCGATTTGTGGGGCTGGAAAGCCTTGGTTCTCAATGAGGCGACGGGCAGCGTTCGCACGATCGGCAGATAGCTCCCAATTCGTGTAGCTGCCGGCTCTATTAGGAAACGGGATAGAGTCCGTGTGCCCCGAGATTTCGAGTGTGTTCGGATACTGTTTAAGCACTTCTGTGACTTTTTGGAAGGCTCCCTCCGCCTCCTTTCGAATGCGCGCGCTACCGCTGTCAAACATAGACACTTTATCCGTATCCATGATCTCAATCTTGAGCCCATCTGACTCGACTTTCATGTCGAGCTGTCCCAGTAATTTCGCCATATCGGGAAAGGCTTGAAGTTGCTTCGCTATCTGGCTCTTTGCCTTCTCTGCGATGAGCTTTAGTTTGACCTCGCGCTTAATCTCCTTGACCTCCTTCTTGTCGGTGTTTAGGCCGGTCACTTGGTCAGGTCCTTTGTCGCGCTGCGGTTCCAAGCGACCTTCTTGTAGGTAAAACTTATCGAGGTCGCGGTCAGTTTCTCCGCGTGGCTTTTGCGCTGGATCATCAGTTGGATCTTTTATCTTACGTTTATCCTCAGGGCGTGGTGGTATGAATGCGTCTTCGAGGATACCGCTTCCTCCAAGGAGCAGTGGTGTTCCCGATCCCTCATTAAATATACCTGGCTTTCGGAAATACGATGCTATGCTCACTTTCGTGGCAGCAGCAGATGAGTTTACAAGCCACATCACCATGAAGAAACACATCATCGCTGTTACGAAGTCGGCGTAAGCGATCTTCCAGGCTCCGCCGTGATGACCTCCGTGGCCACCTTTTTTCTTAACGACGATAATTGGCTTGTCATCTGCCATAGCCCTCTGTCGCTAGTGGGCGATTAAGCCTTCTTAGCTTCCTTAATGATCTCCTCCAGCTCTTCGGAAGTCGGCCGATAGCAGCTTGGAATTGTCTTACGCGCAAATTCGAGAGCAACGGCGGGTGGTGCGCCTCCAGCAAATGATACAAGCCCTGCCTGAACAGTTTTTAAAATGCTCGTCTGTTCGCGGGCATTGTGTTCCATCTTGGTTCCAAGGGGTCCCACAAATCCGTATGAGAGAAGAATTCCCAACATTGTTCCTACGAGTGCGGCAGCTACGTGGTGTCCGATCTCAGACGGAGGCCCGTCGAGGTATTGCATCGTGATGATAATTCCGAGTACCGCTGCTACAATTCCCATCGCTGGGAACGCATCTGCCATGCCTTTGATAGTTGCTGGAGCCAGGAGCGCCTCTTCGTGGTGCGTCTCTATTTCGCTGTCGAGTAGCCGCTCAAGATCGAAAGCATTTACTACACCGTCCACGAAGAGTCGGAGAGCACCGCACAGCGTCTCCATCAAGTGGTGATTATGAGACGCCATAGGATACTTATTGAAGCGCGCACTCTCGTGGGGATTTGAGATGTCTCCTTCAATACCGAGCACTCCTTCTCGTCGCATCGTATCGAATATGCTTGCGAGTAACCCGAGGAGGTCCTTATATACGGCGGCGTCTATACCGCTACCCTTTATAGCCCCGATTACCCCGGGCAGGAGGGACTTTAGAACTGACGCAGGGGATGAAATAAGGATGGTAAATCCGATACCGCCTGCAATAACTATCACTTCGAACGGTTGGAATAGAACCGGGATCGGTCCTCCAGGACCGACGAATCCGATCAAAACGCTTGCTAGAACTCCTATACAACCTACGATTACGAGCATCTTAGGCTACCCCTCCGTGACTATCCTCTTGGTTAGTCGGACGCTCGAAGGGGGGCCTTGATCGAATAATAGGAAACGGTGTTTCTATAGTGGAACGTTTGCGTTTTGGGAGCTATTTCCTGACGATGTTCCCGCAGACCCACCTGAGGAGTTGCTCGGGGATGTGTTGCCTGACCCTCCAGAAGAAGGGGTCGAATTTGCTGCTTCGCCTTCGAATCGCTCAGATGTCTCAGCGATCTTGTACCGCACAACCTCTCCTGACTTCAGAGTCGCCTCAACAGTCAGCCCATCTGGGTATTCACCTCCTGCTTTGGAGAATCGATAGTGATCTCGTCCACCGTTTCCATTCCCGGAGTAATTTCCTGCTTCGAGGAGGTCACCACTTGGGCTCATCAAGCGCACGCCAGTAACCAGGCCAGCTAATTTGGGAGGTAGGAGCACAACCAGCTTCTTGTCTTTCTCGCTCTCAGGCTTAAAGAGGAAACCTGCGTCTCCAGCAGCTCCAGTTGGCGCAGAGACCTTACCGTTACTTGGCTCTAGCAAGTTTCGCATTTTGACCTTGGTCTCGCCGGAATCAAACTTTCCAACTTTTACGCGGCTTCCCATGAGCGCCTGTTCCATCGTTGCAACAGCGATTGTCGGATCGTTTTTGCCACCGCGTCCGTCGTAGAGAGCCTCGGTGTTGGCGTCTAGCTGAGCGCCATCAAACGCTTGTGAGTAGATTTTATTAGCTTCATCAACTGTGAGCTTGCCAGCTGCTTGGAACTTGAGCAGGGCGTCCTTAGTTGCGTCTTCCATCGGGATGAACCCGTCTGGTTTGCGCATCGACTCTTTGCTTGTTTTGAGCATCTCCTGGAAGGCTTTGAGGGCATCATCACCCTTCTCTTTCTTGATGCGCTCTTGAACGAGAGCGGAAAAAAGATCCTCTTCGCTCACTTTATTTGCCCCGTCAGGGGTTATAAATGCCTTCAGTGTCTTATCAAAGTCCGTTGACTGGGAGGATTTATCTGCAGCCTTATTATCCGGTTTAACTATTGGATTTGATAGCTCTTTCTTTATGTCTTGGGTAATTTCCATATGCTCACCTTTGTGTAAAACATTGAGGGCCTTCATCCGTTGAAGCCAAGCAATAGTTGGGATTTAGCAGGAAGCGTTCCAAACATAGGTTTGATTATGGATTGTGGTCGATTTGCACCCTTCCGATTGAAAGCGCACTCCTGTACTCTTTACTGCCATGGCTGAAGCAGTAAAAGAATCATCGATAGTGGTGGCCCCATCCATTTTGGCGGCTGACCTGGGTAGCCTTAATCAGGAAGTTGCTAGCGTAGTAAAAGCGGGGGCCGACTGGTTGCATATTGATGTTATGGACGGAGCGTTTGTGCCACCGATCACGTTTGGGGCGAACGTCGTTCAGGCGCTCAGAAAGAGCAACCAACTGTTCCTCGACGTGCACTTGATGGTCGTAGAGCCCGAAAGACACTTTAAGGCCTTCAGGGAGGCTGGAGCAGATCGGCTTATTATTCACCAAGAGACGTGCCCGCATCTCTACCGCTCGCTTTCAGAGATACGAGAATTGGGGATGAAGAATGGAGTAGCGATCAACCCAGGGACTCCCGTTGAGGCCATATACGATGTGCTCGAAGTATGTGATCTGGTGCTGATAATGACTGTAAATCCAGGGTGGGGAGGGCAGCCTTTTATTCCGGGTTGTCTTGGAAAGATTCGTCAGCTTAAGACTCGTATTGATGCGCTCTCAAGTGGGTCTGTAATCGAGGTGGATGGTGGTATTAATCAGGACACGGGAAGGAGTTGTCGCGAAGCTGGAGCTTCGGTTCTTGTGGCTGGTTCGTATGTATTCGGAGCAGCTGATCGCGCTGCTGCGATAAGGAGTCTGCGGCCATGAGTGCTTGGTTGGTAGCACTAGTGCTTGTTCCGTTTTATCTCTTAGGTTCTTTTCCAACAGGTTTCTTGCTCGCAAAACTACGCGGCATAGATATTACTCAGCAAGGGAGTGGAAACGTCGGTGCTACAAATGTAGCGCGAGTATTAGGAAAGAAATTTGGAATCCTTACGCTCGGAGGAGATCTGTTTAAGGGTTGCCTCGGGGTTCTGATCGCGCGGGTTTGCGGAGCTTCTGATATCTTCGTAGCTGCAGTTGCGGTTGCTCTAGTATTTGGCCACTGCTTTTCGATTCCACCGCTCTTGAGGGGCGGAAAAGGTGTTGCTACAGCGCTCGGAGTTATCCTTGCCCTGGAGCCAGTTTTGGCTTTGGTAGCGGTTGGCGTTTTCGGAGCTGTTTTTGCAGCTTGGCGGATCGTGTCTTTGGCCTCGATATCCGCCGCGCTGCTTGTGCCTGGAGTGGCGTTAATGTGCGGCTACTCCGACCATATCGCTATGGCTCTCGTAGTCATCGGGCTCACGCTCGTAGCGCGGCACGAAGAGAACATTAAGCGTCTGATAGAAGGCCGCGAACCGGCCTTTTCGTCGAAGCAGAAGGAAAGTTAGGCCTGCTCCAGAGCTTCTGGACCATGGTACGAAAGTGTTCCGTTGTCCCACAATACATGCACCATAATCGACCGCTCGCGGCTCTCGCGATTTGAGTTGGTTGTTTCTTCGCGAAGTGCCTTTATAGTGCCGACACAGCCCTTCGATGACACCACAGTTGTTGTTTGGTCGCCGCCATCTGGTAGAGCCGATTTATTTCCGTCCTTGGAAATAGTAATGGTGTAAGGAAGTCGTCGAACACGGTCGTTCACTTGAAACTTTTTCATATCGTAGTTGCCCTACCTTAATAAATTGTACTTTTCGTTTCCCGCGGGTTTCATCACTGCGCGGAATTGCTACACCAGTGCCCCGAGATGGTACCTCAATACGAGTTATGATTCTAGCGCAGTTGTTTACGGTGCATGTACCGCTGTTCAGGTGGCGCAAGGGGACCGCACTAGGTGGCTATCTGGTTGGTTTTCATGGGGGTTGCAAAGAGGTTGTTTACCAACGCGTCTAATGTCAAGTTTTTTTCCGATACAACCGATACCGTCTATGCTCAACTTTTCATTCAAGCTTTTTCTGCAACCCGTCGATACTCCGAATAGGCTTACCTGACTTCCGTGTGCCATTCCACCCAAGATGAGAAGTTGCAATCGTCTTGGGCAGTTTGAGCATCTCAAGTAAGAGGGGATTTTCTCTAAGGTTTTTTGGGGGATACGACCATGGCCAAGGATTCAGGAAAAAGCGGCGGACACCTGATTTGTTCATTTTGCGGCAAAACACAGGATGAGGTCCGAAAATTGGTGGCTGGACCATCGGTTTACATCTGCGATGAATGCGTAGACCTCTGTAACGACATCCTAACCGAGGAACTGGACGAGACCGCAGCGCATACTAAGCGGCTGGCGGTGCCTACCCCGAAAGATATTAAAGCCTCTCTTGATGACTATATCATCGGGCAGGATCACGCCAAGAAAGTGCTCTCGGTTGCAGTTCATAACCATTACAAGCGCATACAAAACAATCAGACAACCAAGAGTGCTGTTGAGCTTCAGAAATCGAATATCCTTCTGATCGGGCCAACAGGGTCAGGTAAAACCTTACTTGCGCAGACATTGGCGAAGATTCTCGATGTGCCATTCACTATTGCGGATGCTACCAGCCTCACGGAGGCAGGCTACGTTGGAGAGGACGTTGAGAATATCATCGTCAACCTCCTCCAGGCCGCAGACTACGATATTGAGAAGACCCAGCGCGGAATCGTTTACATCGACGAAATCGATAAGATAGCTCGTAAGAGCGATACCCCATCGGTAACGCGTGATGTATCCGGTGAAGGTGTTCAGCAGGCGCTCCTTAAGATAATTGAGGGCACTAAGGCAAACGTTCCACCGAAGGGTGGGCGTAAGCATCCGCAGCAGGACTTTATCCAGGTGGATACCAGTAACATCCTCTTCATCGTGGGCGGTGCGTTCGATGGAGTTGAGCGTATTATTGGCCAGCGTACTGGAAAGAAGAGTCTCGGATTCGGCTCTGTTGTTAAGTCAGGCACCGGGGTCGTGAATAAAGATAACCCGCTTTCTGCACTAGAGACAGAGGACCTACTTAAGTTTGGTATGATCCCTGAGTTTATCGGTCGTCTGCCGGTCGTTTCGTGCCTCGATCCGCTCGATAAGCCAGCGCTGATTGAGATCCTAACTCGTCCAAAGAATGCTCTGATTAAGCAATACCAGACGCTTCTTTCGATGGAGGGCGTTGATCTCACCTTCACGACTGAAGCGCTCGATGCCATTGCTCAAAAGGCGCTTGAGAAAAAGACGGGGGCTCGTGGTCTTCGGTCGATTATCGAAGCTTCTATGCTCGATGTTATGTACGACATACCGAGCAACGCGAGCGTAAAAGAGGTGATCATCACTCCGGAAGTGATAAATGAGCAGCAAGCTCCAATGAAGGTATATCACAAGGAAGCAGTTGCGAGTTAGCGCGTAGCCCTTTCATTGTGGTATACGAGAGGAATGGGCATCCCGTTCCTCTCGGCTACTTGGAAAAATCTTATCTGCGTCAACTACGAAGTTGATCCCGAGCTCCTTACTCCGTATGTACCAAGCGGTGTTGAGCTTGATAGCTACCAGGGTAAGGCTCTTGTAAGCATCGTAGCTTTTTATTTTGATAAAAATAAGTTCTTAGGGATTATCCCCACATATCCACCGGTCGCATTTGAGGAGATAAATCTCCGCTTTTACGTCATAAGGCGTGAAGGTAACACCATCAAGCGCGGCGCGGTGTTTATCAAAGAAGTGGTCCCATCACGAATTATCGCATGGACGGCCCGCTTCGTGTACAACGAACCATACGAGCGTTGGGCAACAGCACGTAGCGATCTAAGTTTTGATCCGGTTAACGGGGGATCGATTTCGTATCAGTTTCACGGTGCGGGCGAGAGGTATGTGGTCTCGGCAACAACCGCAGGTCCGCTCCAGGAGCTAGCGCCTGGGTCGCTTGAGGAGTTTATTCTTGAGCACTATTGGGGGTACACGCCGCAGCCATTCGGTCTCTCGGAATATCAGGTAACTCATCCGACGTGGCGTTATTGGCAGATCAGCGATTTTTTCGTTTCGGAAAATTTTGGCTCCTTCTACGGAGGAGGTTTTGTTCAGGCTCTTAGTCGCCCGCCGCACTCCGTGTTTGTCGCCCAGGGATCTGGTGTCACCGTTAAATGGGGAAAAAAGCTCTACGTCCCGCCCCGTGGCTGGGTTTTGTATGATGGTGGGTGCGGGCTGTGTAGCCGGTGGATATCGTTTTTGAAGCCGATACTGGGGGGTATTGGTTTTGAGTGTGCGCCTCTGCAATCTCCTTGGGTCGCCGATAAAATTTCAATCCCCGCTGAAAAACTATCAGATGACATTCGGTTGATATGTGCCGATGGTAAAGTGCTAAGTGGCGCAGTATGTTATCGTTACTTAATGAAGAGGATATGGTGGTCTGCTCCTCTTGGTTACCTGTGTGAGGTGCCTGGGGTAAAAGGGTTGATGAATATGTTGTATGCGTTCATCAACAAGAACCGCTTTCGAATATCAAAGGTCTGTGGGATCACGCCGGATGGTGAGATATGAAAGAGATTGAGATAACGGCTGGGTCACCTAGGGTCTCGTATGTGATTGACGAGCATACTGCCTTTGCCGGCGCACCTTTTCATGTAAGTGCCTGCTTCTTCGATATCGATGGCACAGTTGTTGGGGCACATCATGCTATTTCTCCGCGCACCAAACGGGCTATCGCTGAATTAAAGGGGCGTGGGGTGATCGTGGGTTTCGCTACGGGCCGGGCGAGTTTCGCTACACAGGAAGTCGGGCTGGATGTTGGCATCGACGGAACTTCGATGTTTTTCGCTGGGTCGCTCATTCAGAATGTAGCAACCGGCAAAGTGCTTTATCGGGTTGATTTGGGCGAGGAGTCTATCAACCAGCTTTTGCAGCTTTCTGCTCGTCGTAATTATCACCTTGAGTTTTACACCGAATCTGACTTCTTTGTGGAGCGGCTGACAGAGGAGCTCGTCATTCATCAGCAGTACTGTAGCCGCCCAGCGGTTGTCACCCCCCTTCGTGAGCTTGCAGCGCGTACGCCGCTGGTTAAGGCTGTAATGATGACAACGGTGGGTTCTGGAGAGGCGCTTCTACGTTCTGAGCTTGCACAGATTGATGGAATCGCTGTGACGTACAGTTACGGGGCCGTGCACGCCGATATCGTTTTTGCAAATATTGTTGACGCGCGAGCTACTCGCGAAGCCGCATTCGATGAACTGCTACGACTGACAAAGTGTTCCGCTGAGCAGGTAGCCACGTTTGGTGATTCTGAAGCAGACTGTGCATTCTTACGGGCGGCTCGGTTCGGCGTTGCGACTGGAAATGCAGTTGAGGCTGCGAAGGAGGCGGCTACCTTTATTACCTCTCACGTTGATGATGGTGGAGTTGGGCTAGCTATTGAGAAGCTTTTTTTAGGTCCACCTGTCGATTAAGTCGCCGCGTGCGCGAGTTTCGATTGCGCAGTTGGGTCGTCGGTGTTTTCTTCTTCCTCGGTGCTCACTACCCAGGGCGAAAATGGGTCGGGGAACTTTCGCCACTTCTCTTCTCCAAGAGCCATCTCTTCGTCGGTCAGTAGGCATGTATCGAGCATAGCGGTTAACTTAGATTGGTCCATGTTGACCCCGATAAGTACTAGCTCCTGCTTTCCTTGAACGCGTGGAGTAGGTTGTAGCGTCTCTTCACCGTCATCACCTTCGTGTTCAGTCCAGAAACCAGCAGGTTCAGTTCGGCACGAGCCGCCCGCTTGCGACCACGCTCCTGCAAGCGTCGACCGGGAGGCCAGCCAGAAAAATCCTTTCGACCGAACAACCCCTGGCCAGTCTTCTTGAATGCAGGCCGAGAAACGTTCAGGGTGGAAGGGTCTATCGCGTTTGTAGGTAAAGCTTGTGATCCCGTACTCTTCGGTTTCCGGAGTATGGTTGCCGGATAACTCCTGTAACCAGCCAGGGCTCTGTGATGCTTTCTCAAAGTCGAAGAGCTGTGTATCAAGAATAAGCGATGGTTGTACAATACCGAATTGAGAGCGTAGCAGCGTAGCACTCGGATTGAGCTTCCTGAGAAGAGCTTCAACTATTGTGAGCTGCTCGGATGAGATGAGATCGGTTTTGTTGAGGATTAAGATATTCGCAAACTCTACTTGATCTATCAGCAGGTCAACGATCGTTCGGTCATCTGACTCGTCTGCTCCAAGTCCCCGCTGCTGTAGGTCTTCGCTCGACTCTATGTGCGCAAGAAAGTTAGCCGCATCAACGACTGTTACCATGGTGTCGAGACGCGCGACCTGAGAAAGGCTCTGCCCGGTTTCATCTGTGTGAGCAAAAGTTGCAGCCACCGGCATTGGCTCACCAATTCCGGTTGATTCTATGATTAGGTAATCATACCGGTTCTCAGCCGCTAGTTGCCGCACCTGCTCAAGGAGATCCTCTCTGAGCGTACAACAGATGCAGCCATTGGACATCTCAACGAGCTTCTCCTGTGCTCTGTCTAGTCGAGCATCTCCCCGCTCGACCAGCTGCGCATCGATATTAACTTCGCTCATGTCGTTGACTATGACAGCAACTTTTAATGAGTCACGATTGGTAAGGATATGGTTGAGAAGAGTTGTTTTGCCAGCGCCTAAGAACCCAGAGAGTACGGTTACTGGTAGTCGGTGAGGGAGAGGGGAAGAGTTGTTGTTCATGGAGAAAGACGGGGTTTGAATATGCAACTGAGTTGCGGGGAGTGTTGCGAAACGAGAGCTTGATGTCAAGCGCGCGGCGTTTATTAATGCAACCCAGTTGCACATGCAGATCTCTTGAGCTATAACCGTCAGCCGTAGTGTCCAGAGGAGGGTAGTATGAGCACGGACTTGCTAGGTGAAGGATTCAAGCAGCAATTTCAAGGGTGTGGTCATAAGCCATTAGATGACCATGGTGCTCGAGTCGTGCTACAGCAGTTTGAGGGCGGGGGGCGAGAGCAGATCAAAAGCGCCCTTCATACCATGGCAGGCCACGCTACCCAGGCGTTGGTTCCTACTCTTTCCCAGCATCGAGAGAACCTGCGTGATGTAGCAAGCGCACTAAAGAACGGCACTTTCGAAGTAGCTGACTTGGGTAGTCTCATAGCGGGGGGACAGTATCAGACTGCTCGAGTGGGTCTGCAGGCAGGTCAAGCGGTTGCAGATGCGTCAATTATTGCCGTGTACCAAGAAGCCCTCGGCTCAGAGCGCGCTCGCAGCGATGGGAATTTCAGAAGTTGGATGGTGGGAACAACGCTCGCTGCGTTGAGAATGTCGACACGGCCGCAAGCAGGGGTTGAGCTTTTAAAATCAATCGTGGGCGATCTTTCGCTGCGAAATGAGCTGTTGAGCAACAGCCCCTCCCAGCTTAGGTACGTAGTAATCGTTGCAGCTCCCAGCCTCTGTATGCCCCAGCTATTCGATGTTTATGGACCAGCGATCATGTACGGCTCGGCTGAAGAGCGTGGTGCAGCGTTGCTACACGTAGCACAGGTGCCAGCTATTAAGGCTGTATTGCGGGGACAAGGTAAGGTTTTACCAGATAGTATTATCAATAGGGCACAGCAGTGGGTTGAGGCCCTAGAGTTCGCGCTTGATGTTCCAGGTGTAGGGTTCCTTATCCCCCCAAACAAGGAGAATCAAACCAAGACCTCTGCAACGCGCAGTCAAGTTGAGGGAGTCGTAAGTGCTCTGAGAGCTACTGTTGGTGGTGGCCAGAGCGCATCGCATGGTGCTGTGTCGCGTAGTGGTGTCGTGACAGGCGCTGCAGCGCCAAGAAATGGATCGTCCTCAGCGGTGAATAATAGTGGTGACGCCCATGTTTGTGGCGCGAGTTGTGCATTACACAATAAGAACCTGATATCGGTATGACCGTCTCCGCAGCCCAGTCCCTGGAAACAAAGGATTCCTTTGAACATCTCTGTGGTCCGGGGTGTGCTGGGCATGGGGATCCAACGGCAGGGATCGTAGCTGCAGATGGGGTTGATCTATCGCTTCTGATGGGAGAGGGACCATCGAGTATCGATTCAAGAGCTGGCTCTCTTGAAGTGCTGCATGACTGTGGTGGTGGTTGTAGCCATGGGCAAAGCTCTCCGATTGCAGGGATTGAGATCGCTCAGTCGTTCGATCTGGGTCATTTTGAGGGTGCCCTGCCTGCAGCAGGTAGTAGGTATGCAGCTCAAGATGCTGTGCGAGGGAATCAACCTGAGGTTGCTTCTCTTGCAACGAGCGTTCGTGAGTCTGCATGGTCTCAAGTTAAAAATGATCCTGCAGCAGCAGCAGCAGCAGCTAGCGCAGCAAGGCCGGTAGAGCCAGCAAGGGGTGCAACTTACGCGCAGACTGACGCTGCTTCGCGGGTAGAGTCTGCAATTCAATCAGCCAGGGTATACAACAGCGCGCCACCACCGATAGAGCAGCGCATTGCTTATTCGGCGGGGGTGGCTACTGGATACCAAGCGGCTATGCAGCCACCGACATCGACCCAGGCACCGAGTAATCTTTCAAAACCGGTAGAAACAGCAAGGGGTGCAACTTATGTGCAGGCCAACGCAGTATCACGGGCAGAGCCAGTAATTCAGTCAGCCACGGCATACTACAGCGCGCCATCACCGATAGAGCAGCGCATTGCTTATTCAGCGGGGGTGGCTGCTGGATACCAAGCGGCTGTGCAGTCACCGACATTGAGCCAGTCACCGAGAGAATTTGTAAAACCGGTAGAATCAGCACGGAGTGCAACTTACGCGCAGGCCAACGCAGTATCCCGGGTAGAGCCTTCAATTCAATCAGCCACGGCATACTACAGCGCACCATCACCGATAGAGCAGCGTGTTGCTTATTCGGCAGGGGTGGCTATTGGCTACCAAGCGCGTGTGCAAGAAGTCGCAGTTAGGCCCCAAGTTCTTTCATCAGCACCGACGCCAACTCAGAACGTAGGCTACCGGCGAGTAGTCGGTGAGGGTATAGGGAGCCCGCCTCAGACAGCACGAGTAGAACTCAGTCGATTAACTGGATCCGGGGCGTTCAATACCCTTACCCGGTTAGGTAGGGAGCCCGTTGTAGCGCGTCGTATGCCCGCGGTCGCTGTAGAGGGGATGCCAGTAGCTGTTGGGCGACCACTAACACAGCAGTCAGTTGGGCTTCAAGCATCAGCGCCTCGGGCAGCACAGCTCGGGGTTTCAGTCACAAAGGTGCAGTCGGAATTGGGCCCTCAAGGGATCCGAAACACGAGAACACTGAACGCTCCAGAAGCCGCTCCGCTCATAGACCGAGCCGGAGGCTTCAAGGGGTGGGCATCTGAGCGTACTCGCCCTGAGGCTCAGCGGAGCTCACCTCGTACCGAGGTCACCGTGCGGCGTGAGCGAGTAGAAAAGAGCGCTGTTGTTGAGCAGGTAGCTGCGCGTCCGGTGCTTCGTGGGCAGAATAAGTCGGCTCAGCGCTTGGGCGACCAGCGCCAGATACTGTTTGAACGAATTGCGCGGATAGTGAATAAGGCACAAACAGGAGCGAGGGGTGCTGGGGCAGACGATGCACGATACCGTTACCTTGATTTAGCAACAAAGATGCTAGAGCTTCTGGTAGATGAAGAGCGAGATGAGGAGGGACTATCCACCTTAGGAGTAAGGGGTGCACGGAGATTCAGATATCCGATTGGGGGAAGGCGGTCTCGGCTTCGCTCGCGGTCTGCACGGGCAGTATCAGAGAGCGGCCGCAAAAAAGAGCGCCAGAAGCAGAGAGAGCGGCGCGGGGAAGTCGCTCGAAAGGGTATAGAAATGATGACAGCGACCGCTTCAAAGCTTGGCTCATCTGCCAAGGCGGCGCCAACCAAGGTGGTGAGCGCTAACAATAGTGGTCCATCCAAGTCACTTGATATCTTCCAAGCTAAGTGTGACGACGATAACGGTTCTGATGATGAGTTAATGGAAAATGGTTACGGTCGCTGACGTGGCGGGCGGTCTACGAACACCGCGCACAGAGCCCTGAGAGCACCAAGTGCTGAGGCGATATAGCAAATCCCTTAGGCACCATGCGCTTTAATTCGAGTTGTGAGTTCCCGAGGCAGACTACCTTTTGACACTTTTCGCAGGTGAAGTGGTGGTGAGAGCCAGCGCCACGAAGTTCATAGAGTGAGCCTTTGCCCGGTAAGGCGATGGCAACAATCTGCTCGCTGGCGAGCAAGCTTTTGATGAAGCGGTATACGGTTGATTTGTTTATATCAGGGCGAGAATCTGCCACGGCGTCGATTATCTCACGCGCCGTTACGGGGCGTTTGGCCTTCTTTAAGGTATCAATTATAGCCTCGCGCGCCTGGGTTTTTCTCATACGTGTCTGTGGGATACTCTTTTGCCGCCCCTTAGATACGGTATCGCATTTGTTGATGCTATTCAACACAACCCATGCGGTGGCTGTCCAGCAGGTAGCCCCCTATTTCAAGCAAGCCTAGTCGCTGGTGCTAATAAGACTTATTGGTCCGACATTACTCACCAGTTGTGATCTATAGCAGCGGGGGCCTACGAGCGCGGATTTTCAATTATAACCTCAACCCGTCGATTGAGTCGCCGACCCTGGTCAGTGCGATTTGAGGCGATAGGCTCGCTCTCGCCGAGTGCCCGTGTGGAGATTCGTCGAGCTGGGACTCCGTTCCGCTCGAGCTCGCGAGCAACGCTCTGGGCGCGCGCATCTGAGAGCCGTTGATTGTATTCGATCGACCCGATTGAATCGGTGTGACCTTCAACCGAGATGTGTCGCCCCGGGGTGCGTTGAAGACTGCGGGCAATATCGACTGCTGTGTCTCGTGCAGCAGGAGTGAGATCTGATTTACCGAATTGAAACAGCACATCCGGGAGGTTGACAATGACGCCACGCTCAGAGCCGCGAGCGTCAACACCGGCGCGGCGCAGCTCGTCTATCATGCGTCGATTCTCTTGAATGGTACGCTCCTGTTCATCGATCTGACGTTGGCGGGCGTCGAGGGCCTGATCTTGATTATCTATCTGGCGACCGACCAAAGCGCCACCCAGAGCACCGATTGCTGAGCCAATCGCAACACCAGCACCAGCGTTACCGGTTTGATTCCCGATGATTGCTCCCAGCCCTGCACCAGCGGCCGCTCCACCAAGCGCACCGGTGCCGGTGGCACCGATATTCATATCTTGGCAGGCGCTGAAGGAGAAAATTAGCGAGAGCGAGATTATGCAGGCTTTGACGTGGTGGTTCATAAGCTTCCCTGGTGGCAGATAGAGCTATCAAAAGCGCTGATCGATCTCAGCGGATTTTAGTTCGTTGAGAGCCGACTTAGCAGCTTTGAACGTCGGGTCAACTCTTAAGGCCTCTTCAAATTCGCTACTAGCATCTGCTGAGCGGTTCATCGAAGAGTACACTTTGCCGAGTTCATGATGAAGTTCAGCGCTATCCGGACATAGGCGCAAGGCCTTTCTAAGGTGCAGGAGTTTGTCAGACGGATCAGCCGCAGCGCGAGCAGCTCGTTGCTCAGTCGTTGTGTCCTCGCATGACGATTGAGGCTCTTGCTCTACTACGCGGGTTGTTTCACTCAACTCCTCGGTCTGTTCCTCTACGAGCGGATCGGCAAGGAGCGGCTTAATGGGTTTTTGATTGATAATCGCCGTCTCGGGCTTTTGCTCAGACTTAACCATTTTCACTCTGGAAGGCTCTTTGAGTTTCGCTACCGATGGCTTCACGTCTGCGGGGCTACGTCGTATCGAAGACGGTGCAAGTGTTTTCGGATTTAAGCGCGCGCGGGTTACGTCGGTACGAGTGAAAGGATTTGCAGAGCGAAGAGCCGCCGAACGGTACGGTGTCGGCTCGGGTCCTCGGCGTTGCAGTGCGATGCGCTTCTGTTCGACGATATCAGGATTCATGTTGCGTAGCTCAGTAATTTCTGAGCGCTGAACCTTCAGTAGTCGCTCCTGTCTCTCAAGCGCTTCATTTTGAGAGCGCAGAGACTCTTGCTGGGCCTGGAGGGCGTTCGCGACGAGCGCGCCTGTCGCAGCACCGGCTACGGCTCCTATAGCAACGCCGCTGCCGGCGTTTCCGGTTTGGTTTCCTATGATTGCACCTAATCCGGCTCCGATAGCTCCGCCGGCGGCTGCTCCAACGGCTGTTGTCTGCTTCGGTTTCGTGCATCCAACACATGCTACAAGTGAGAGGAGAGCGATGAATGAAAGAGAGGTGCGAATCATAGTCTAAGAGTCTCCCTGGCTAGTCGTAAGATTTGCGAATCAATTAGTTGCTCGTTACTTGCCCTGGTACCGTTGCTGGTAGTACCCGTCGTGGAACTGCTGGCGACGTAGATCTTGCAGCTCCTTCTCTTGCTTCTCTTTCTCTAACTTCTGACGCTTAATGAATTCATCGTATTCTTTAACCTTGGACTCTGAGTCATCGGTAGTGCTTCCGGCGATAGCACCGATTGCTGCCCCAGTAACTGCTCCAACTGCAGCCCCAGTGCCGGTGTCGCCCGCGATCGCGCCAACTGCCGCCCCTGCGCCAGCACCGAGTCCAGCTCCAACGGCGGTTCCTGCTGCCGTATTCTCAGCGCGGGGAGTGCAAGCAACTAGGGTTGCTACGGTTGTGAGGGCCAAGGGAACAAACCAGAATCTTTTTAACATCTTTAATCCTTGAGAGGTTTGGGTGGTCAAACAATGTAATTGTAGAGTCAGCCACCCAATCGGGCAACTGAGAAGAATGAGAAACAGGGGATCTTTTTCGCCTCAATTACTGCGGTCGTTGAGGAAGTAGGATAAGTAGGGCTACCCCGATGCAGATGGCGCTATCAGCGACGTTAAAGGCAGGCCAATGGGCATTTCCCCAATAAAAGTCTAAGAAATCCACTACTGTTCCGTTGTGTCGCAGGCGATCGATGATATTTCCGACAGCTCCACCCAGTATGCAGGCCAAAGCTGTCTGGGCTAGTTTGTTCCTGTAAGCGGGTTGCTTCAGAAAGTAGAACACTACGCCGAGCGCAGCGCAGGTTGTTACTCCAAGGATTAGTTGTCGCCACCCGTCACCCATTTGCCCCCATAACCCAAAGGCAGCTCCCGGATTGAAGGTGAGGGTCAAGTTAAAGAGATTGGGTATAACAGCGAGCACCTCACCAGGAGTGAAAGTGTTAAGGATATAAAATTTGGAGAGCTGATCCGAGGCGATTATGAGGAATGATACGAGTGCAACCAAAACATAGTGTGGTCTCGGATTGGCTTCAGAGTAAGCTGATTTCTCGTGGTTCATAGTCATAGTGTAGGCTTAGTAATCTGAGTCCCTCTCAATACGTTCAAGGACAGTGGTCGGTGGCACCGTTGGTTCCGCGCCCGGCCGAGGTGCACTCCGAGCAAAATCTAATTCACCGATACCCCCCTTGGCTGTTGTAATCAAGAGCCTTTCGTTTGCAAGCAGGAGAGCGCTCTTCACCCCATCAACTTTTTCGTGTGCTATTGAGCGCAAAGTATGTGAGAGCGCCTCTGCGCCGATTCGATACAGCGGGTCTGGCTCGGGTCGCTGTACATCAACAAAGCCATCTCGCCCAACGGAGGCTATTAGAGAGCCGTCTCTATTTGAGGTTACTGAGACGACTCGTCCGGAATGGGTAGGTGAGCGGGCTGCTAGGTTAAATCCCCGCACATTCCACACCTCTACCGCACCATCCTCGGTGCCTACGATAATTCGCGACGCGTCGGGTGTAATCGCTATGCTTGATATGCCGCGGTCCTGCTTGCGAGCCGCTCGCATCATCGAGGCTGCCTGACCGAAGAACTTTCCGCCAAATATGTTTTTATCATACTCGCCGCCGTAGTCATCGGCTGTGTAGGGGAGCCATCCCAGAAGATTACCATCCCAATCGGTAGAGAAGAAGGCGCGCCCGACAGGGAGTGATGCTACTGTGCTGATGAGAGTTTGATGACCGAGGTAGCGCTCTATAGACTTCTCACGCTCGCGTGCGTCAGAGGCGGTGGTTTCAAAGATGTAGCGCCATCGATATATGCGACCATCGCTGCCGCCGATTATGAGAGATTCATCGTTGTCGTGAAACGCGAGCGAAGCTACGCGTGCCTTAATCGCTGTGAGCTTCCACTCCGAGGCGCAGCCCTGAAGACATGCCACAACGATGGTATTCGCGTGGCTGTAAGCTATAAGCGCCCTCTGTTGCGCAAAGGTCGCAGCGATCGGACTCACCGGAAGTTTGCGAACAAGGCGAGCCGCTCCGGTTTGCACGTCCCAGGCGACCACCTCTCCAGAGCTGCCGACCGACACTACTCGCGGGGGTGACGATGAGATTTCACGAATATCGAGTACGGTTCCGGCGTGGTTGCCCACTAATTGACTGCTGTTAGTTCCAACTGATGAGAGTGCCGGGACCCCCTCGAGCGAGGTGGTAGGGGTTTGGGTTAGATTGCCGCTGGAAGGGGTGTTTTGCGGAAAAGGTAGGAGCTTGCAGCCGGTTGTTAGTGCTACTACAACCAGGGTTAGTAGGATAAACCCTTTCATTTCAGTATGTTGAGCCATTTTTGGCG
>JBIIHY010000205.1:0-6056 GCA_044235305.1 Bdellovibrionota bacterium | reverse complement strand
CGAAGTTGGGCATGCAATCGAGAATGCCTTTCGACTACGAAGAAGAAAAACCCGAAGGGAGATCTTCGGAAGCACCCGCGAACCGTACCCAGAGTACTACTCACCACGCCCGTACAGCAAAAGTTTCGTTCTCCACCTAGACCCCTGGTACGATCAGAGCCACCCAGATGAGGACTTCGCTGAGACGTTTGCTGTATGGCTCACACCGCAATCAAGCTGGCGTGAACGGTATGAAGGGTGGCCAGCCATCAAAAAGCTTGAGTACATGGACTCGCTCATGCGCCAGATTGCGCACACAGAGGCTCCGGTTAGCAACAACAATACTCTTGACCCACTCTCAACCCTTACCAAGACCCTCGGTGAACACTACCAGGAGAGGAAAGCTAAATACGGCAAAGACCTACCCAGCTTTTACGACAAAGACCTCCGCCAGCTCTTTTCAAGCGACGCTAGTTTCGCAAAGAACCTCCCGGCATCAACCTTTATCCGACGGAAGCGCAAGGTCATCCGCTCTGCTGTTTCCCGCTGGACAGGGACCTACCAATACACTATTGATAAGTTAATTGAAGCGATGGTAAGCCGCGCTGCAGAGTTGGAACTACGGCTCACCGTTAACGAAGATGAAACGCTTAAGGCCTTCTTGGTGCTTTTGACCGTTCAGACCATGAACCACCTTCACAGCGGAAAGCACAGGGTCGCGCTATGAAGAAACTCAAGGTTCTCTGCCTTGCGCACGAAGACCTCATTCCGCCCGACCCACTCCCGAGCGGTATCGACCTCCACAATCAAGAGTGGCGCACAGAAAACTACATCCTTACCACTCTGCGAGAACTCGGTCATGAGGCAGCTATTGTTGGAGTGCGCTCAGACCTCGAGCGAATCAGAGCCGCCGTAGCTGAATTTAAACCAGACATAGTGTTTAATCTCCTTGAAGAGTTTAACGACCAACCGCTCTACGACCAAAACGTAGTAAGTCTGCTTGAGATGATTCCCGTGCCATACACAGGGTGCAACCCACGAGGAATGGTGCTGGCTCGCGATAAAGCACTTACCCGCAAAGTTCTAAGCTACCACAGAATACCCGGCCCTGAATTCGTACTCTTTCGACGTGGTCGCAAAGTCATTCGCCCCAAAAAGCTGCAACTCCCGCTTATAGTTAAATCACAAGTTGAAGAGGCCTCACTTGGAATATCAAAAGCTTCAGTGGTGCACTCAGATGAAGAGCTCTGCGAGCGTGTAGCTTTCATGCACAAGCGCCACAGCACTGATGTGATCGTTGAGGAGTTTATCGAAGGGCGCGAGCTCTACGTGGGGATAATCGGCGATGAGCGCTTAACTGTTTTTCCGATATGGGAGCTGCATTTTTCAAATATGCCAAGCGACGACCCGCGGATCGCTACGCGAAAAGTTAAGTGGGACCCGAAATACCAAGAGAAACACGGCATAGTAAGCCGCGAGGCGACTGGACTCTCGCCTGAGCTAAAAAAGAAGATTGAGAACATCTGCAAGCGTACCTACCGGGCTCTTATGCTCTCTGGCTACGCGCGCATCGATTTGCGGCTTAAAGAGAGCGGTGAGGTGTTTGTAATCGAAGCTAATCCTAACCCTGAGATCGCTAAGGGTGAAGACTTTGCAGACTCAGCTCTACAGTTCGGTTGGGAGTACTCAGAGCTCGTTAATCGCATCCTCCTGCGCGGGCTGCACAGTACGGCAGGGGTGGCGTAGGGTTGCTTCGCCTCTAAACATTTGGGTCTTCGACGTTTTTAGTGGGTGCTTTTTGATGATATCGGGCCGTGAACGTGAACGTAAGAACCTCGTCTTTAGCTTGAAACTCAGCGGGTTATGCCGTAGCTCTGCCCGCTACTACCCACTAATTCCGTCGATGAGCCAAACATTTACCAGCTACCATCCCACTTTCAGACCGGTTATAGATACCCCATGTGGATAAAGCGAATTCTTTGTGCTGCCGGTATCGTGTCAGGGGTAACTGGTCTTGTCATGGGGTACTCAGTGTACTCATTTGTAAAGCAAGCGCAGCCGGTACAAGCAACCGTGATTTCCGTTGAGTATCGTCAGGGGCCACCTAAATTCAGACAGACCACTCCCGTTCACGTGCGGTATACAAATGCCTCTGGGGAGCAGGTTCAAACGGTAACAAACCTACCCTTCCTGCAATCCCTTAAGGAAGGGGACGTAGTTACCGTACTTGCCAACCCCCAGAATCCACAGGACGTTCGTTGGCCACTACCCTCTGAGCTCTTCGCTGTGCCGCTCAGGTACCTGATGTTTGGACTCGCAGCCGTTATCGGCTCGTTTCTTCTTCGATTTATACCCAAATCGAGGCAGGGGGTGAATAAAGGGGGCCGGGCGCCAGTCGTAGTTAATTAGGTACAACGAATTTGTATTGAACGGAGTTCTATCTTTTTATGTCCGTAAAAGCTCGCAATCTTATCATCTCCGCCCTCGCGCTCTCATACCTTCTTGCAGGTTGCGCCGGTGCCCAGTATCACCGCGATGCAGTATCAGGTGACAGACGCTCAGCTATAACGGTTGGCCAGGTGCAGCGCGAGGTTCGTGTTGGAATGTCGGGTGCTGAAGTAGCAGCCGCGCTTGGTTCACCTAACGTGGTGACGACTGACGAGGATAGGCGCGAAACGTGGATATACGATAAAATTTCAACGGAGCGTGCCTACTCAACGGATTCAGGCGGTATAGCAACTCTTATCCTCGGTGGTGCTGGGATCGGAACTGGATTAGTTGGCGGTGGGGTTGCACCATCATACGGATCAGGTAGCGGAGCATCAGCCACGACACAAAAAACACTGACAGTTATTATTAAGTTTGGTCACGACAAGCGGGTACGCGACTTCGCGTACCATTCGACAACTTTTTAAAGACGGGGCAGGGTGATTGCGGTGTGTAAAGCGCGTTCCCTAGGGTCGGTGGTGGCTTTGTGCATGCTGGCCATCTGTGGCGTCTCGAGTCTCGGATGCGTACCGCCGGTCCCACCCGACGCTCTGGCTTTATCTCCTGAGTCGTTCCGCCTCAGGCAATTACAGACCAGGCGCTTCGATACTCGTGATGAGCAGACAATCCTTCAAGCATCCCTGGGAGTGCTCCAGGACCTTGGTTTTGAAGTGGATGAATCTGAGAGTAGGTTGGGAGTTATCGTTGCATCGAAGGTACGTGATGCAAGCGATGCGGGACAGATAGCAGGAAGCATCATTATCGGTATCCTTGCTAACGAGCGAGTTCCCATCGATGTTGAGCAGAAGATCCGCGCGTCAGTTGTTACACGCTCTGTTTCACCTCACGAGACAGCCGTACGAGTTACGTTCCAACGGACCGTATGGAACGACAGAGGACAAATATCACGGAGCGAGAGCCTCGAGCAGCCAGAGCTCTACAACGAATTCTTCTACAAGCTCTCTAAATCAGTGTTCCTTGAAGCTCACGGGATCTAAGAACTATGAGAAACGTAAAATCCTATCACCCTTCTCGTTATCTTCTCTCAGCTGCTCTCATGTGCTTACTATCATCGCCACTCTCAGGGTGTGTGCCGATGCAGAACCGCATCCTTGACTCAGAGCAATCGCAGGTACAGCTTCGGCAGATTCAGTCACGTGCATTTGATACCACCGAGAAAGAGAAGCTTTTGCGCACGATTATTGCAACCCTTCAAGACTTAAGCTTCGTTGTCGACAAGGCTGACTTAGGACTAGGGACCGTCAGCGCAACAAAGTTAGACGGCTACGCTCTACGGATGACTGTGAGCACAAGGCCTCGCGGAAATACTCAGACTATCGTTCGCGCTAACGCCCAGTTCAACAATCGTCCGGTGACTGACCCTCAACCGTACCAGCAGTTCTTTGTAGCGCTTGAACGCGCGATGTTTCTGACAGCACACGCCGTTGATTAACGAGCTGCTCTGGTAATTAATTACGTTACCTTGAATTTACGCTGCGGACTAAGTTTCGTGCTCACCGATCGCTTGTTGCTCGAACTGCGGGTGGCTTTGTAGCGAGCGGTGTACGTCCCTGGATTCAGACGCGAGATCGTTATCCTGTTTCGATTCGATGTGCGCGAGATGCGGGTGCGATTACCAACGCCCCGTACGGTGAGGGTATAGGTAACCTTATTGGCTAAGGCCTCGACGGGTTCAGAGCCCTTAGCTACCAATGTTGCAGCAGCGCTGCTTGAAAACTTAATGAACGTGAAAGTAACTTTCCGGTTGCGAACAACAGCCTCGGGCGGAACTGGGATAACATAGTTCCGAGTAATCGGCGGGCTTGGTACCGTAACAGCGCTCGTAAAAACTCGTTGCACAACCCCCTCAGCACCTGGAGTGCCAAGATTAGCGGCTGCGGTACTAAACGCTACGAATGCTTCGCTAGAACCAAATGTCTTAGCACCTAACACCGGGTTGAGGGAATCTTCATCTGCTTCAACACCGCCATCAGTCTTACTTACCAGAACCGGTGCTGCCGATGAAGACTCTAGGCCCTTAACATATACATGCATACGCGTAGAGGGAGCCGGAGACACCAGGTTAGTGCCCTTATCCACAAACGTTACCAGCCTACCATCTGCGCTAATAGCACCACGAGGCTGTGGGTCATTGATGAAATACAAAGCGTTACTCGGCTCCCCGGCCGCGTTCTTATTCACGAGGGTTAAACCACTAACGCCATCCTTGTAGAGTGCAACCTTTGGCGCGGATGCACTCGATGAAATGCCCAGATTAGTTGCCTGGGTAGTAAAGACAACGGCATCGCCACTGTAACTAATAGAAGGAAAAGAGCTTGGACCCTGTCCGTACTGCTCGCCTGGTACAACGCTAAGCAGCTCCGGCTGTCCACTTCCGATCTTATCTAGGTCGAAGCGGAACATCTGAGAGCCTGCCGTAGTTTGCCCTGGAACGAGATCGGGTGCCGTCGATGCGAAGGCGATATACCTTCCATCCCCACTAATTACTGGGCAGCTAAATTCATATTCATCCTTCGCAAAGAGCTGCAACGTTGATACTTCAATTGTGGTGGAGGATTTGACTACTACGGTGGCTAAATAAATGGCGGCGAATTCTCGAGCAGAAGGGAGCGCCGGAACCTGGAGATTGCCAGCGTGCGATCTAAACACAACCTTGAAGGTCGGCCACGCGGCCGGTACGGAGGTAACCGATGGGCACTCCGAGTCAGAGTTCCCGGCCTCATTCTCCACGCCCCGAGAGACCAAGATAGTTTTGTTAACGAAGGGCAATCGAAGATAGACCTGCGCAACCGTGCTTAGTGGATACCCTTCAGATGTGAGCAGGTTCTCTGCAACCGAGGTAAAGGCGATGCCGTACTTACCATCCGGAAGAGTGGGGCTAATCGAGGGCGACGAACTCAAAGGTGGAATTTCAGCAATACCACTTGCGGTCTGTTCGCCGCTACTCGTCACGCTCTGGCGAGAGATCTGTGGAGTGGTTGCTGGATTGTACATAAATACATCGGAAGCCAGATTGGAATCCGCGTCGGCAAAATCTAAGTTCTCTGCAAACGAAGAGAAGGCAACCAGGCTAGCATTTGGAGCGGTAGCCGGCTGGTCACTAGAGCCATCGATTAACTGACCTACCTTGGCGTTTGATATCTGTTGAGGAGCAGCTACCGTTAGCGACTGAGCAACTGATGGAAGGACGTTGCACAACACCTCCAACAGGGCGATGAGAGAGCATAACGCGCCTTGCGCGATAGCGTACTGTTGCGAACAGAAAAAATTGGTCTTCATAGCTACTGTCCCCGGGGTTCTCCGCAAGCGGTTTATTATTTCACATCAAAATCAAGCTCACCCGCCCAGCCCTGCGGGAGCCCTTCTCCATTATGCACGTCACAGTGCTCCGCGTACAGCCGACATGCTGTACCCAGTCGAGTTTCACGGTCCGCGAGCGCTAGAAATGACTTCCTGGCAGCCTCGAAGTTAGCAGCCGAAAAGAACTGCAAGGCACTCGCCCAGTCACTCTCTACTGCTCCTGGGAGGGGAGGGTCAAACACCGAGAAGAGGCTTACAGGCTCTTTGCG